>CAIYQA010000204.1 GCA_903928175.1 uncultured Spartobacteria bacterium
CATTTCATTATTTAGGTTCCGCATCCTTTCCTGGTTTCCTGGTTTCCTGATTCGTTTTTAATTCGTGAATACCCGGCTGCTGGTAGTCGATCTTGAACCCGGATTGCAGCATTGTCCGGATGATTTCGTCCAGGGTAATGCCGAGCGGATTGTAGATAATATGAACCCCCGTTTGCGTGATGCGGGCCGTGTGGATCCCATTTATTTTCGCAAGGATCGCGCGCACCCTTTCTTCAACCAACTCGTCGCCGAAATCGTTGATTTCAAGCTCCAACTCTTTGAATTCCGACATCCCATGAAGGTTTCGGCTTGCGCAGCGGGCGTGGATGGAGAGGGTTTTAAGCGATGCCTCCCCGCCGCTCCAAATCTGCTCCGAATCCCGCCGACGCCAAAACGGCGGCGCTGGCGGAAGTGCGTGCCGTGTATGCCGAGCTCGCCAACCGGCCCGTGCAGCGCGATTGCACGCTTTTGACGGAGTGCTGCCAGTTCAAGCGGACCGGCCTGACCCCTTACCTGACCCGCGGCGAAGCCCTCGTGGCCGCGCGGGGCGTGCGTGCAGCCGGGCGCAAACAACTCCCCGAGCGCACGGACGGCGCGTGCCCCCTGCTGCATCCCCACACCGGTCGGTGCATGATTTATACGGAGCGCCCGTTTGGATGCCGCACCCATTTTTGCCCCGCCGCCGGTGGACCTTACGCCCGGAGCGAGGTCATCGACCTGATCCGCCGCCTGGAAAAAGTGGATGCCGCCCTGGGCGGCAGCGGCCCGCGCATGTTGCCGGGAGCGGTTGCGGACGCGCTGGCAGAAATGCGTTAAGGGTTTGGCCTGCTTTCTCTCCAGAGCCGGAAAGAAGCCAGGAAGCTGTTGGAAAAATCGTGCGGACGGGCCGCTGTCCAGCGGTCCAGGAGTTCGACGGGGAAGAAGAGGCCGCTTTCAATCTCAGCCCGCGGCCAAGTAAAGGGGCCATTGTGTTCGGCCCGGAAAATTTGAACGAACTCCCAACCGGTTTCCCGGCTGGCAGGATGGCTGCCGATCAATTCCAGCGGGGCGCTTACGCCGAGTTCTTCCTGCAATTCGCGGGCTGCGGTTTCCGGGTAATCATACCCGGCCTCCACATGCCCGGCGGCGCTGGAATCCCACCGGCCCGGGTTCGCGTCTTTGTATCGCGACCGCTTTTGCAGGAACAGGTCCCCCTTCGTGTTGAAAACGAGGATGTGGACCGCCCGGTGCTTTAATTTCTGCGTGTGGACTTTGCTGCGGGTTTCCTGGGAAATCACGCGGTTTTCGTCATCCACCACATCGAAAATTTCTCCATGCACATCCTGCGCCTTGGCGTGGAAAGCTGCCGGGTCCTTGGCGGCTTCCACAAAACGGGTGAGCTCCACCCATTGGCGCAAGGAAAGCGCTTCGCCGCGCACGGTCTCCTCCGCGCCGATGGCAGCGCAGAGCGCGGGCCAGTCCAGTTCATGGCTCGCCAGCATGTTGCGCAGCATCTTGCGGCGCTGCGCAAAACCTTCTTTGACGAGCCGGTTAAAAAGCCGCCCGTCGCAGTCGGGAAGTTCGCTCGGATCGCGCGGGGTGAGGACGATGACACCGCTCTCCACATTGGGGGCGGGCAGAAATACGCTTCCCGGCAAGGTGCGCACGTAACGCACGCGCCAGCGCCGCCCGACAATGAGCGTGATCGCGCCGTAGGCTTTGGTGGAAGGCTCGGCGGAAAGCCGTTCGGCCATTTCCTTTTGCAGTGTGAAAACAAGGCGGCCCACGGGCGAGGGATCGGCGGTGAACGCAAAGAGCACCTGGCTGGAGACGTAGTAAGGAAGGTTGCCCAGAACTTTGGTCGGTCCGTGAGGAAAGAGTTTTCGCAGATCGAATTCCAACGCGTCCTGGTGGAGCACTTCAACTTGCGATTTCTCCGCAAAGCGTTCCGTAAGAAATTCGGCCAGCCGCCCGTCCTTTTCAATGAGCGTGGCGGATCGGCACTGTTCCACCGCAAATTCCGTGAGCGCTCCAAGGCCCGGGCCGACTTCCACAAGGTGGTCCTCGGGCCGGAGGTCGAGCTGATTTACAATCCAGGCCGCGACCGTTTCGTCATGGAGGAAATTCTGCCCCAGGCTCTTGGTAGGCCGGGTTTGCAATTGGGCGAGGGTTGTCTGGAGCGTGTCGCGGTTCATGGGATACGCTGCACGCTAGAGGGCCGCCGCGCAGGAAGCAAGTTCCGGAAAATCGTAAGTTGCGCCTAATGTTTATGTGTCAGGATCACTTCCGCCTTCGCGGCTTCCAGCGCTTCGGGCGACTGGTTGCACAGGAGCATCCCCATGAGTTTGGGCCCTTGGAAATAGCGGGCGATGAAGTGCCGTTTGGCGCGCTCGCCTTCCATTTCGTAGCGGACCGGCGGTTGGCTGAAGTCCCCCACGAAATCAAACCGCACATTAAACACGGTGCAACTGTGGTGCGGGAGCGCCTTGAAGCGCTGCCGCTTTTTGCCGGTGATATTGGCCCCGGCGACGCGGGCTTGTTCGAGGGTGATCTCGCAGTGTTCGCTGCGGCGCACTCCGCCAAAGATGGCATCGGGATACAGGGCGATGTCGCCGACGGCGTAAATCCCTTTTTCGTCTGTCTCCAGGTAGTCGTTGACCGGCGTGCCATTGGGGCTGCCGAGCGGGGTATTGGCGACAAGCCCGAGGTTCGGCTCCACCCCGCCCGCGACAATCGCCAACTCTGCCGCAATCCGATTCCCGCTTTTGGTCTGGATATTGCGCAGAACCGTTTTGCCTTCAAAACCGTTGAGCGTCTCGTGAAGCAGCCGCACCCCTTTTTCCGCAAAAATCCCGGTGAGCCACCGGGCAGTCTCAGGGTCAAGCCATTGGTGCCAGAGCGTGGGTTGACTGCAAAGAATCGTCACGTTCAACCCCAGCGTGCGCAGCGCGGCGGCGGCTTCTGCGGCGATAAACCCGCCCCCGATAATGAAGACGTTCTTCTCCCCTTCGATCATTTCCCGAAGCGCCAGGAGATCGCGCAAGCTGCGCAAGTAAAGGATTTTGCCCAGGTTTGCCCCGGCCAGTTGCGGCCGTCGCACGCGACTCCCCATGGCCAGGCAGCATTTGCGAAACTCGATGACCTGACCGGTGTTCAATACGGCAATGCGCCGCCCGAGATTCAACTGGGTGACGAGCGTCTCCAGGCGCAATTCCACATGGTTCTTCGCATACCACTCCGGAGGGTGGCAGTAGATTTTGTTCAGGGCTTTAAGGTCGCTCCTCGCCAGCACGGTCGAAAACAGGCGGGAACGGTGGTAGGGGAGTGCCGACTCATAGCCGACAAGCGTCACGGTTCCTTTGGGATCGTGTTCCCTCAAGGATTCGCAGACCGTCGCGCCTCCGATACCTGCGCCGACGATAAGATAATCGCGCTGGATCATAGTCAGGTATTTGTAAGGAGTATGACTTAAAATTCCGCCGGAAGAAAGCGGTTTATTTGTGGGTCCCCCTCCAACCCCAGCGCCGGGAAACCTGCGCCGAATATCGATCTTGCTTTTGCCTCCCTGCGCACGAAAATTGATGTGTGATACCGGAAGACAGCCACCTTAAAGAGCGCGCACGCAAAGCCGCAAAGATCATCGCCAAGCCCGCCGACTTCAAAGTGTGCGAGGGGTGCGACTCGATTGTTGCCGCCCGGGTGGCGACCTGTCCCAATTGCCACGGCTACCGATTCGACGAAAAGCCGGCATCGGTCGTGGAACAAGCCCGCCTGCTCGCCTCGCGCGCGCAAACCAGCGTCATCGCCGACGATCTGTTTTAGGCAAGCGCTGATTTATTCTTCAGCCTTCGTCTCGCGGAACGACTGCCAGATAAACAACCCCGCCGCGAGAAAGATGCACGAATCGGCCACGTTGAACGCCGGCCAGGGATGGGCAAACGGGAGGTGCAAATCAAACAGAAGAAAATCGACCACGGAGCCTTGATAAACCCGGTCTGTGAGATTTCCGAGAATCCCCGCCAGCAACAGCGCCCAACCCAACCGGCTGGGCCGATCCTTGAATTTTCCACGCCACGCCAGCACGACCAGCACCACCAGAGCCCCGGCGGAAAGCGCGATGAAGAACCGGTTTGAATCTCTCAGCATACTGAATGCCGCCCCGGTATTGCGCCAATAAACGATATCGAAAAACCCGGGAATCACCGGCAGATCATCGCCATAGGCGAAATGCCAGAGCACCGCCCACTTCGTCGCCTGGTCAAGCAGGTAAAGAGGAAGCGTCACCACTAAAAGTAGAAGCGGAAAGGAACGTGAAGGGGCGGGCGTCATATTAGTTTGTAGCTACAGAGGAACTCGCGCAAAGCCGCAAAGGCGCAAAGGGAGAGTGACTCCAATGCTGATCTGTTTCTCGTTCCCGATCAGATCGGGCGCGAGGGCCAGGCGAGTTCACACGAAGGCACGAAGGCACGAAGGCACGAAGAAAAGGCAGGTGAAGAGGTTCTCTCTCCTCGTTTTCTTGTAATTCGCAAATCCAATTTTTCGGCAAAGCAAATGCCGAGGCATGAACGCATCCCAATTCATCGGCGTGCGTTTGGCGATGGGCAGGAGTTTGCAGCGTCTCTTCCTCAATCTCTTCGTGCCTTCGTGCCTTCATGCCTTCGTGTGAAAACAATAGGTTTGCCAAGAGACTGGAAACAGAGTTTCCAAGACAATTGCGTTCCCAATCAGGAGATTGGGAAGGACAAGAAAGAGGGCGAGAGAACCACAGCAACATTTCATCTAAATTAGCTGCATCCTCCATGTCTGACCATCCGATTCCGCAACTTTTACCCTGTTTCTCACAGAATGATCAATTGCGGCGAGGGCGGCGCGTGCCGCTCGGATTTCTCGCCTTTCGGGCCAGAATGACCAAAGAAGCAGGGAAAAGTGCGTTGAGAGGAACGGAGAGCGCACGGGCGATAAAAGGAATTTCGTGATCGCTCACACTGCGGACAGATGCCTCGACCTTAGCCAATGTGCCACGCGTAATATCTAACCCAAGCCGCTGACAACGAGCAGCAAGCTGATCCTGAGTCAGCCCGGCAGCTTCTCGCAAGGCCCTTACCCGAGGGCCAATGATATTGAGTGGATGCTCCATTAAAGGAGCATCACCCTATTTGGGAAACCGATTATTTTTGCTCGTTTATAAGAGCATTGACATTTTTGCAAAAAACCTCAGAAATTGTTTGCTACTTAGAACGCCTTTCAAATGCACTCGAATCGAATACTCAGAAATACCGGAACACGACAGACTATGATTAAGATTCCCAACTACCTGAAAAAACAAATTCCAGAAGCGGTGCAACGCAAGTTGACAACCATGGACGCGATCACCCAAGAGGCATTCCTAGCCGAATTCAAGAAAAAGACAAAATCGTACGATGTGGCGTTTCTGTTGCTAATGGCAGTCCCGAGTTTTCACTATTTCTATCTCGGCAAGCCTTGGCTCAACATAATATTTTGGGGTACAATTGGTGGCTTTGGAATCTGGTGGTTATTTGATCTCTTCCTCGTCTTTGGAATGGTGAGAGAATACAACAAAACAGTCGCCATCAGTGTTCTCAGAGAGATTCAGATTCTCATCTGATGAAGCGTAGCATTTTCACTTAAAACAGACACGAATCATATGGCATCGACAAAATACAAATGCATCAAATGTGGCGCTGCGCAAACATCGGCATCGCACCCGTTAATCGGAAGCTGCTCCAAAGGCGGTGGGCATGAATGGATTGCCGAGGACTGCGTCAAGCGAAGTTACAAGTGCATCAAATGCGGGAGTGGACAGTCCACAAATTCGCATCCGCTGCTAGGGCAGTGTACCA
>CAIYQA010000205.1 GCA_903928175.1 uncultured Spartobacteria bacterium
AGGCGAGGCCGACCCGAGACGCAAAATCCTGCCCCTCAGTGGAAAAGGCGCCCCGAAAGGGATTGTCCACTTGGAAATTTACCAGGGCGGGTTGCGTGTCGTAGCGCCGTAGCCATTTGTCCCACACCCTGCCGAATGCACCGTGTTTAATTTCGGAGAATTCAGGGCGCAAACGGAGATCGGCTGGGGGAAATTCTCCACTGTCTATGTGGCGGAAGCCCGAGGGGCATCCGGCCAACTGGCGGATGCCGCAGTTAAGTCCGTCCGGTTAAAATGCCCGGCTGAGGGGTTTTTTGACGGAGTTGATCCTGAAGCGTTTGACAGTGCCGTGGCGCGGCAAAGAGCCGCAAACGAAACTGGATGCACTGGCGTCGCCCCCATCTTGGCGACGGGTCGCAATGGATTGCTTGCCTACTACGCAACGAAACGGTTTGCCCGTTCATTGCACGACCTGATCCAGGGCAAGGTTCAACTCAATCCGGGAAACCTGCGACAAATCGCAACGGGCTGCGCTGACGCATTGGTTCAATTGCGGGAAAAAACAGGTGCCGGTCACGGCAATCTGAAAGCATCCAACGTCCTTTGCGTCGGAACAGGGCAGCCAGATGGCTTTCAGATTGTTCTTACCGACCTGGCTCCCTTTGCCGAATCGGAGACTGAGGACATCCATGCCCTCGGACTGCTCATCGCCCAGCTCGTCTTGCGGCGGGAGATTTCAAATGCTCACTCGCCGATCCCACATTCTCCAGAATGGCAGGCGCTGGGCGAGGAAGGGGAACGATGGAGGGCGTACTGCAACGCCCTAATTGATCCGGCGTTTTCCCGATCTCTGGACGGATTGGCGTTTGCCAGGGAAAGCATTCCAAAGCCAGCGGGAAAAAAGCGGCGATCTGCAGCCCTTATCGCCCTGACAGTCTTTGTCTTGGCGTTCGCTGGCGGCTTCGGGTTCTGGCTATTCAAGCCTTCCCCGCCGCCCCCGCCTGTAACGGGGCAACAATGGAGCGCTTTTTGCGATGATTACGCAACGTGGTTTGGCAACTTGTGCAGTTCGTCGGCATGGTTGGATAAATGGGCGGAAGACCCGTTTCTGAACCTTCAAGTCGTCCAACCCCTTCGTAAGCAAGCGGCGGGAATGCCGCTCAGGGCCGCTTTCAATCCGCGCACGGCCATAGATCCCAGGGGTGTTAACGCCACGAAGGATCTCAAACAATTCGATGCAGACCTTCCCACGCTTGATCCCAAGGCTTTGACGCAAACAAATCAGATTCTTGCCGCAGTTAGGATTGTGCGTGAGGGAGTCACCCAATGGCCGGGACACGCGGATTTGAAAAAAGCCCTCGCGGAACTAGCGCCTGAAGCGTCAGCCGGAGAAAAATTCAATGAGGCCACAGAACTTGTCTGGAATGCAAATCTGGGAAATTGGATGTCCAGAAACGTCGACTTTCTGCAATCCTGGCACGTTCTGACGGATCAATCGAAGCGTTTGGGGCAATCCAAAAACAGTTTTCTTGAATCCAGTTATAAAGCCACCCTGCAGGCGGCGGCCCACTCGCAGAACTTCGATGAACTGCACCAGCAGATTAAGGAAGCAAGCCAGGCCGCCGCCAAACTTGCGGGATTTATGGCGCAAACCGCCGACCAATTGGACGGGGTACGGTTGGCTGAAATCAGCCAAAAATATATTGGCAAACCGTTGAAGGCAAATATCGCCGAACAATGGCTCCTTGAGGCAGCGGGGACGATGGAAAAACCGAATGAATGGCTGAACGCCATCACCGCAATGGCCGTAGGGAAGCATTCTCAAACAATTCAAACAGCGTGGAAAAAACGCAGAGACACGGCCCTCGGTTCCGTCTCTGCCCCCGCGCTCAATGCGGATCGGCCGCGTTTTCGCGCCCTTAAAACGCGGTTGGAACGACTGAGTAGGGTGCTTTCCGCTCTCGACGAGGAATTTCCACCCGCTAATGTGGCGCAAACCCCTGGTACGCCAACTCCAGAGCCGCTGGCTCTGGCGCTGCAGGCGGCGGCCGAGACTAGCCGGGAGCAAGCGATTGCCTCCATCCTTAAACTGTTGCCTTCTGATGAGCTGGCAAATGATGCCAGCCTTCTGACCTACCCCGGCGCCGCCGCACAGAAAGAGGACTTCACGGCAACTCTGGC
>CAIYQA010000206.1 GCA_903928175.1 uncultured Spartobacteria bacterium
ATCTGTTCAGATGTTGGTAATTGCCAGCCTCTTTTTGGCGCACGCGTAAAGTTCAAAAAAAGAATCCCCGCAGTATCGCTGATGCGGGGACTACCTAATGTGCTCGCAGGCAATATCCTATTGCCTATTAAGGAATGCCCTGATAACAAAGCGGTTTCAGGCGCATTATTGAGCCATCTGATAAATAAAAAAACGATACACGGGTGACAACTTATGATTACATTGTAGCTGGAAGTGGCATTAGCGGGATGACTTCTGCGCTGCTTTTGGCGGAGTCGGGAAAGAGTGTCCTGCTTCTAGAAAAAGCTGCGGCAATGGGCGGTTCCCTGCTTCGTTTTTACCGCGCAGGCATACCGTTCGATACCGGCTTCCATTTCACGGGCGGCTTTGGAGAGCACGGGCTGCTGACGAAGATGCTCGACTTGCTCGGGCTCCGCGACGCGATCACCCCGATCTTCTTTTCCAAAAATCATACCCATCGGATCGTCTTCGAGCAAACAGGTGCCGCCTACGATCTGCCCAGCGGCATCGACGCTTTGCGAGAACGCTTTAGCCGCTATTTCCCGGAGGAAAAGCCCGCTATTGACCGCTTCTTCGACAAGATCACAGAGATATACCTGTCCAGCGCGGAAGTCGTCTTCCAAGAGGAAAACCTGTTTTCCGCCGGCCATTGCCCGGAAGATGCTCAGGGCCTCCAGTCTGTACTCGACAGCCTAACTACTAACGCGGAACTCAAGGCCCTCTTGGGCATCTTTTGCCTGTGCTACGGCACAAAGCCGGCAGAGGTCTCCTTCGCCGCCCATAGCCGAGTCTGTTACAGCCTGTTTGAATCGCTCGCCCGCGTGGAAAACGGTGGCGACGCTTTTATCCGGGCGTTCCGGGCGCGCTTCAGGCAGCTCGGAGTGGAAGTCCGCTGCAATACCCACATCGTCCGCTGCGGAGAAATCGATCAAAAAACCGTCCGCACCGTTCATCTCAATACCGGCGAGGAAATCGCGTTCGGTTCCGCCGTATTGACTATGCACCCGCGCGAGATCCTCGCCATGCTGCCTAGGCAAGCCCTCCGCCCGGCGTTCATCCACCGCGTGAGTGATTTTGAGGAATCCGCCGGTTTTTTCACCATCTTTGCTACACTCGATCTGCCCGAAGGCCATGATGCTTTCACCATCACCTCGCTCCTCCCAGGATCGGATATGGACGCCCTGCTGACTCCTAGGGGTGAGCACGATTCCGCTCTGGTCATCGTCAGCAGCCGCGAGAGCGTCCGGGGCCGCATCGTCCACACGCTCACCGCGTTCGAGGCATCCTTCCCGGAGGAAACCGCCCGCTGGGCCGAGAGTACGACTGGAAGCCGACCGGCGGATTACCAAGCGTATAAAGAGCGCCGCGCCGCGCAGATTCTGGAGCGGATTTACAAAGCCTACCCCGAATACCGGGATCGCATCCACCTACTCGATACTGCATCCACCCTCACCTATCGGGACTGGCTTCACTCCCCCACGGGAGCTGCTTATGGCATCAAGCAAAAGACCAACCAAGTGAACCTCGTGGGTCGCCTTCCCTTGGCGAACCTCTATGCTGCGGGCCAGAGCGCCATCCTACCCGGCGTCGTCGGCGCGATGATGTCCTCGTTTGTAGTCTGTCGCAGCCTCCTGGGCATTACTTCATACCGCCAACCCGTATGCAATTAAAACGCGTCGTCATCACAGGCATCGGCGCAGTCAGCCCGCTCGGAATTGGTTGTGAATCTTTGTTCGATGGATTGGCGGACATGCGGAGCGCTGTGGTTTCAACGCGAAACGAGTGGCAGCACTACAAAAATCTCCGCAGTCTCATCGCAGCCCCCGCGCCGGACCTTAACGAGCGGGAAATCCCTCGCCAAAACCGCCGATCCATGAGCCGAATGAGCTTTTTCGGCTATGATGCCGCCAAACAAGCTTTGGCAGACGCATTTGAGGGGAGCGTTGCTACCGCTTTGGGGCACTTTGAACAGGGACGGATGGGGTGCATCATCGGCTCCACGACTGGCAGCCCCATCGCGCTCAACGAGACCTTTGAAATCATG
>CAIYQA010000207.1 GCA_903928175.1 uncultured Spartobacteria bacterium
AAGTTCGGCTTCCACCGCCTCCAGAACCTTTACCCTGGATTGCAAGGAGGCCAGCGAACGCTGACTGCTGATGGAACCACCCGAATAGGCAATGCGATAGTAGGATAAACCTTCGGCCACATGATGAAAGGAATAGCCTTTCAAGACCGCCCGGATGAACAGGTCGCCATCCTGGAAACTAGCCAATGTTTCATCCCAGCCTCCGATTTGATCGAGCACCGTTCGCGGCCAGAGCAATGCATGGGCCGCGTAGTATCTGCCCTCCAGCCATTGTTGCATGAGATCAGCATTGGGATCCATTTCCCGATTAGACGGCGTTGAAACCCACGTTTTGCCATCCCATGACCACCACTTCCATGGCCCGCATAGGATGGACTCGGGCTCGCGCAAGGCGGCGTTGACCTGGAATTGAATTTTCTCCGGGGCCAGCAGGTCGTCCGCATCCAGAAACTGCACATACGCGCCCCGGCTCAATCTGAACCCCATATTGCGTGCCGCCGATGCGCCCCGCCGTTCATTATGCACCAACTGGATCAACCCTGGGTTTCTCTCGGCTATATCGCGGACAACATTGGCGCTCGCATCAGCGGAGGCGTCGTCCACAACGATGATTTCAATCGGTCGGTACGTTTGATCAATGCAGGATTGCAGCGTCTCCGCAATCCAATGTTCAGCATTGTGGCACGGGATGACAATCGAAACCATCGCTATCTTTCTGATTTATTCATAAACCTACCGGATCCGGGGTTCAAGCAACCCATCCTATCCGCTTCGCAGGAATTCCACCCACAGTTTCAGTGTTCTTCACCGCTTTCGTTACGACTGCGCTCGCTGCGATCACGGCATCGTTGCCAACCTCAACTCCAGGCAAAAAAATGCAGCCGTGCCCAACCCATATTCTGTTGCCGAGCAAAACCGGGAAACGTTGAATACCATGATCCCAAAATGTTTCACCTGCCTTCGGGAGATGGTTGTGTGTGTACCAGGCACAATGGGGGCCGCAGTGAACATGTGAGCCGATAATGACGTCTGCGCAAGTATCAATCAAAGCGCCGTTCAGAATCCTCACATCCTGGCCAACCTGCAAACGACCGTTGCCTTCCGACTCGCGGGGACCCACTACTGAATTGGCCCCAAGTATTCCATTATCGCCCCATTCAACACCTGCCACCGAATGGATAGCTGCTTTTGCACCCAACTTAAATTTTGCGCCCAGTCTCAAAACTTGCCCCGATGATGCTGTCAAAACGGAGCCTTCTCCCAACTCGCAGCCATCGCCTATCTCAATTGATGCACCTTCTGCGGCCTTAATAATCACTCCCTTTCGGACTATTGTTCCGCCACCAATAACTATCCTACCGAGCCCACGGCAATCCACGCTTGGCGCAATTTTGACATTTTCCCCAATTTCCAGGCGCCTCTGGCTCCACATGGCTCGACTGAGCCGTACGAATACACGAACTGCTTCTCCCGAAGCCGCGATCACCGGCCGAATAATTCCGTAAGATTTCATACTTTACCAAGATAATGTTCCCAGCATTCCCAACTAATAACGGCTGCGACAAAGCACATTATTTGGCAGAAGGAACCCTCTTAGGTAGAAGTGAGAGCAGCAACTTCACAAATTGATGCAACTCCTCTTTTCCACCAGGAAGCACGAAGAAGAGCCCGAAATACAAAGGCGCGAACAGGCACGCTGCCTTGATTATTTGAATCAGCGAACTGCCACTATCCATCCAATGTGACGCCCCCAAACAGATG
>CAIYQA010000208.1 GCA_903928175.1 uncultured Spartobacteria bacterium
CCGTGAAAACAAGTCCCCTTGCCGGAAAACAGGCACCGCTTGGAATGTTGATCGATGTGCCACGGCTCGTCACTGCCTACTACACTGAGGCGCCTGATCCCACGGTGTCGGCGCAGCGCGTGGCTTTTGGCACCTCCGGGCACCGTGGTTCGCCGTTTGAGCAGGCTTTTAATGAATGGCACATCCTCGCCATCACCCAAGCGATCTGTCTCTATCGGAAGCGGCAGGGAACCGATGGCCCGCTATTTCTGGGAATCGATACCCACGCGTTGTCCTTCCCGGCCTATGCTACCGCGCTTGAAGTGCTTGCGGCAAACGGAGTCGAGGTGATGATCGCGGAAGGGGATGAATACACACCGACTCCGGTGATTTCACACGCGATCCTGACGTACAATCGCGGTCGAAAGGTCGGGCTCGCCGATGGCATCGTCGTCACGCCTTCGCACAATCCGCCCCAGGATGGGGGCTTCAAATACAACCCATCCAATGGCGGCCCTGCCGACACGGTGGCCACCGACTGGATTGAAGGGAAAGCCAATGATCTGCTTGAATCCCGCTTGGAAGGCGTGAAGCGCGTTCCGTTTGCGAGAGCCCTCAAAGCCTCCACGACGCACCGGCACGATTATCTCAGCGCCTACATTGCCGATCTCGGTAACGTGCTGGATATGGAAGTCATTCGCGGGGCGAAGCTCAGCCTGGGCGTTGATCCCCTTGGAGGTGCCGGGGTCCACTACTGGGCACGAATTGCCGAGCGCTATGGGTTGAATCTTACAGTGGTTAACGAGGCGGTCGATCCCACCTTCCGTTTTATGACCGTAGATTGGGATGGTCAGATACGAATGGACCCGTCCTCGTCCTATGCGATGCAACGATTGATAGGGATGAAGGACCGCTTCGACCTTTCCTTCGCCTGCGACACCGACCATGACCGGCACGGAATTGTCACCCGAAGCGAGGGATTGCTGCCGCCCAACCATTACCTTTCGGTTGCCATTTTCTACCTCCTCCAACACCGGACGAAGTGGAGCAATCAAGCGGCGGTCGGCAAAACAGTGGTGAGCAGCCAGATGATTGATCGCGTTACCGCGACGCTTGACCGAAAGCTCTACGAGGTTCCGGTTGGGTTCAGGTGGTTCGTGGACGGTCTGCTCGACGGTTCGCTTTGCTTCGGTGGCGAAGAAAGCGCAGGGGCCTCCTTTGCTCGCCTGGATGGCAGCGTTTGGACGACGGACAAGGATGGAATTGTCCCGGCTTTGCTGGCGGCGGAGATCACCGCCCGCATGGGCAGCGATCCCGGCGAAATCTACCAGGAACTTACGCGTGAGTTCGGCGAGCCTGCCTATGACCGCGTTGAGGCATCCGCCACGCCGAACCAAAAGGAATTGCTGGCGAAACTCTCGCCACAACAGGTGAAACTCACCGAGATGGCAGGTGAAAAAATCCAGACCATCCTCACCCATGCACCGGGCAACGGCGCTCCTCTCGGCGGATTGAAAGTGGAGGCCGAGAGCGGATGGTTCGCTGTGCGTCCATCGGGGACGGAAGACATCTACAAGATTTACGCGGAAAGCTTCCGTGGAGCAGATCATCTGCGGCGCATCCTGGAGGAAGCGCAGACAATTGTCGGCGATGCTTTGGCTGCGTCTCCGAAGAAGCCAGGAATACCGTCCGAGCCAAAAACGAAGGAAAAACCATGAGCGAACAAGTCCGTGCCACTCACCCGATATACAGTCTGCTACCCACGGAAATCGACGGGTTCGATTCCTTGGCGGAGATGGCTCTGGATATGCGCTGGTCGTGGAATCATGCGACCGACAATGTGTGGCGGCAGCTTGATCCCGAACTGTGGAAAATCACGCATAACCCCTGGGTTGTTTTGCAGACGGTCTCGCGCGATCAGATCGTGCGCGTGTTGGCCGATCCCGGTTTTCGTAAAAATGTTGATGGCTTGGTGCAGACCAGGCGCGAGGAGATAGAGGCACCTGCGTGGTTTCAGCAGAATCATGCGCAGTCGCCCCTGACCTGCGTCGCTTATTTCAGCATGGAATTCATGTTGAGCGAGGCGCTGCCCATTTACTCCGGCGGACTTGGCAATGTGGCCGGTGATCAACTCAAAGCCGCCAGCGACCTCGGTGTGCCGGTGGTCGGAGTAGGACTGCTCTACCAACAAGGCTATTTCCGTCAGGTGATCGACAAGGATGGAGCGCAACAGGCTCTCTACCCCTATAATGACCCCGGACAGTTGCCAATCACGCCCGTGCGACACCCCAACGGCGAGTGGTTGCGGCTGAAGATAACCTTACCCGGTTATTCGGTCTGGCTACGCGCCTGGCAGGTCCAGGTCGGCAGAGTGAAGCTCTACCTGCTGGATAGCAATGACGCGGCGAACTTCCCTATACATCGGGGGATCACAAGCGAACTTTATGGTGGCGGGCCGGAGTTGCGCCTCAAGCAAGAACTGCTCCTCGGGATCGGCGGATGGCGTCTGCTTGATGCACTGGGCCTCAAGCCGGAGGTCTGTCACCTAAACGAAGGGCATGCAGCCTTCGCCGTATTAGAACGCGCTCGCAGTTTCATGCAAGAGACTGGTCAACCCTTCGATGTCGCCCTGGCCGCCACGCGAGCGGGAAACCTCTTTACCACCCACACGGCAGTGGCCGCCGGGTTTGATCGTTTCGCCCCCGCCCTCATCGAACAATACCTCGGTCGTTATGCCGAGCAGAGGCTCGGAATCTCACTCCACGACTTGATGGCCTTGGGCCGGAAGAATCCGAACGACACGTCGGAGCCTTTCAACATGGCCTATCTGGCGGTTCGCGGGAGCGGCGCGGTGAATGGCGTGAGTCGCCTACATGGGAAGGTCAGCCGAGACCTTTTTGGGCCACTCTTTCCGCATTGGCCAGAAGACGAAGTGCCCGTCGGATACGTGACCAACGGAGTCCACATGCCGACCTGGGACTCTGCCCTGGCCGATGATCTTTGGACGGAAGCCTGTGGAAAAGACCGCTGGCTGGGAACGACGGAAACCTTGGAGCGGGACATCCGCCGCATTCCCGATGCCAGGCTATGGGAATTTCGCATTGCTGCCAGCAAGGCGCTCGTAGAGTTCGCACACGAGCGATTGTCCAGGCAACTGGCCGCTTCCGGTGCCTCGCCCGAGAAGATTGAGGAGGCAAAACATCTATTTGATCCCAGCGCGTTGACCCTGGGCTTTGCGCGGCGCTTCGCCACCTACAAGAGGCCCAACCTGCTGCTGCACGACCCGGAACGCCTGCTTCGTATTTTAACCAATCCACAGCGTCCGGTACAACTCATCCTTGCAGGCAAGGCACATCCGGCAGACCAGGCGGGGCAAGCCCTGATCAAGGAATGGA
>CAIYQA010000209.1 GCA_903928175.1 uncultured Spartobacteria bacterium
TGACAGAAATCGAGGGTTTTGATAGCAATTTAGCATACCAAGACAGCCGCGAATTGAATATGAAGGGGCAATTTACCACGTGATGAACCGTGGGGATCGCCGGGAGCCCATTGTAAATATAAAGGACTGACCCCTTCCCTTCCCTCTTCTTCCTCGGAAAGCTCGATCTTCACGCTAATTCACGAAGGGCCAGTTTCATACAAGGGCGGTTACAGCGCGGATGCCGTGTTTTCAAATACTGTATCGTGCAATTTCGGGTTTTCATTCTAACTTCCGAAGGGTGTCGATGCAAAAGAAGACACCAGGCTGCATGAAGGTGGATCGTGCGCTCCGCGCGCGATTCCGGGGGTGGGCGTCGCAAACAAAATCAGCTCGCTGCGCTCGATGTGTTTTGGAGAATCGCCCGCGGAGCGGCCGATCCACCTGCAAAGAAGCTGGGGATTCGGAAATTCTTTGACTCGCAGGCCTGCACGAAAGCTCGGTTTTTAGCGGAGCCGTCTCAGGGGCGACAAATATTGAAACCGCATGTCAAGCCATCAAATAAAAGGGCGAAATCCCGGCTTTTAGGCACGGGACGATGCGCCGATTATTTCGCCGCAGCCACCGCAGTGCTCTTTGCGAGCGCGAGGCGTTCTGCTTTTTTGCGGCGGGTTGCGCGTTTCTTGACGTTGTCTTTACCTTTGCAGTGTCCCATATCGCTTTAGCAGACACGCATTGCGCGCGGGTGCCAAGCTTATTCCAAGGGGAGAGAGCGATTTTTCCAAACGCCATTTGAAATGAGGCTGCCTTTGTTATCCTGGGGCGAAAATAATCTGGACGGTTTCCTTTCCAGAAAGTAGAAGAGTTTCCATCTCGATAAAAGGAAACGAGAGCTTCCATGAATGTAAAGACCTTCGAAGCGGATGCCCTTTGCGAGTTATTGCATTCTATTGAATGTGCCATGAACGAGGGGCTGCGCCCGACCCTCGGTTTTATATTCTGTTCCGTCTCGCTGAATGTGGAGAAGGTTTCTCAGGCGCTCGGCCAGTTTGATTTTCCTTTCTTTGCCTGTAGTTCCTGCGGCGAAATACAGCTTGGAAATCCTGCCCGCCTTGTGACCAGACACTCCGCTGTGGTTGCACTGGTGGAGATGCCCGCAGATTGTTTCCAAATCAAACTTTTCGGGGGCCACGGGGTGAATGATCTTGATTTGGGGAGGGATATTGGCGAATGGGGGCGCTCTGTGTTTCGCAAGCCTGCGTTTATCACGGCGATCAGCGGCTTGAAACGCAACGGCGAAGAGGTTGTCCATGGCGTGCTCAGCCAATTTCAGGAGGGGGTTTCTCTTTTTGGCGGACTCGCCTCTGATGATGCGCAATTCAAGGAGACGTTTGTTTTCACCAACAACGTGTTTTCAGAAAATGGAGCGGTGGTTTGTGTTCTGGATCACGAGCGGATCGCCATTGATGGCGTGGCCACCAGCGGTTGGGTGGGAGTCGGCGCTCCGATGCTTGTCACGGAATCCGAAGGCAATGTGCTCGTTTCGATTAATGACAAGCCCGCCCTGGATCTTTACACGGAATATCTCGGCCTCAAAACAGAAGATATGCCAGCGGTGGCTGTCGAATACCCCCTTCAACTCCTCGCTCTGGATTCCCCTCCGGCGCTCCGGACGGTCATTGGAATCGATCCTCAACGGCGCGCCATCATCTTTGCCGGGTCCATACCGAAAGGGGCACAAATAAGATTTTCTATTTCGCCCGGGTTTGAAACGGTGAAAAATTCACGCAAAGACTTCACCGAATTCCGTGCGCGCCTTCCAAAGCCGGAATTGGCACTCATTTTTTCCTGCATGGCTCGGTTGAACGCCCTCGGTCCGGTGATCGAGGAGGAGGTTCTTGCGGCTCAGGAAACCTGCCAGGTGCCGGGGGTGGGCTTTTTTTGTTACGGTGAATTTGGGAAGAACACAGCGGGACGGTTCGATTTTTATAATGAAACCTGCTCTCTTGTTCTCTTGAGCCAGCGATGAATCAGCAACCTCTGGAAAGATTAAAAGAACGGTTTGCCGAATGGGCTGCACGTTGCGCGACGCCTGAGGAAACGGCAGAGATCACCAGCTTGCTTTCCAGTGTTGAAAGCGATTTTTCCAATCTGAACTTTAAGTATGAGCGTACCAACAAGGACAAGTTGATTTCCAACTCTCTCCTCCGGCATACATCGGAAGACCTCACCAAGGCGTGGCAGGAAACGGAGGAAAGCCGCCAGCAGTATCAATTGCTGGCCAACAACAGCCCGCTGCCCGTGGTGGTAAGGAATCTGGAAACTGGGAAAGTTCTCTACATCAACCAGACGGCTTGCGATCTTTTCGAGACAACCCCGGGGGCGTCGATCGGTTCTCTCGGTTCGGCTCACTACATGAACCCAGAAGATCGGCAGCGGATCCTTCAGCTTGTGCGCCAACTGGGTCGCATCGACAACTTCGAAATTCGTCTCAAAACACCTTCAGGTCGCGAAATATGGGGATTACTGAACGCAGTCCTGACAACCTACGCAGGAGAACCCGCCATGCAGACGGTTTTCCTGGACATGACCGCGCGCATGCAGGCCGAAGCGGCGCTTGTGGAAAGTGAGCGGCGCTTTCGGGACCTGATGGAGCAGGTCCAACTTGTGAGTGCGATGCTGGATATCCAGGGAAACATCACCTTTGCCAATGATTGCTTTCTGCATCTCACCGGTTGGAAGCGGGAAGAAGTCTTGGGCCGGAACTGGTTCGACCTCTTCGTCCCACCCCAAGCGGCAGTGCGGCACGACCTTTTCCAAGAACTAAGTGCCGGCACCGTGCCGCTGCATTATGAAAATGAGATTCTCGCACGTTCCGGCGAACGTCGGCTCATCGCTTGGAGCAACACGGTTTTGCGGGACGGCCAGGGCGGCATTACGGGCATTGCTGGCATTGGAGTGGACATCACCGAGCGCAAGCAGATGGAGGAGAAACTTCTCCGCTCGCAAAGAATGGAGAGCATTGGCGCACTGGCTGGTGGAGTGGCGCACGACCTCAATAACATTCTCGCACCCATCATGATGTCCGCATCGATGCTGAACGCGGAGGATATGCCACCCGATCTCCGTGAAGACTTGGTCAAGAGCATCGAGGCAGCCGCTCACCGGGGCGGGCACATCGTAAATCAAGTGCTGACCTTTGCGCGTGGAATTAAAGGGGAAAGGACTGTTCTCCGGCCTGAGTCCCTGCTCGAGGAAATACGGGAAATCGCACGGGAAACTTTTCCGAAATCGATCTCTCTGGACGTTGCATCGGACGAGGGACTCTGGAATGTCATCGGGGACGCAACCCAGTTGCATCAAGTGCTCCTGAATCTCTGCGTTAATGCGCGGGATGCCATGCAGAATGGGGGGAGCTTGATGTTGAGCGCGGAAAATATTGAAGTGGATGAACTCCACGCCTCCATGCAGACAGACGTCAAGGCTGGGCGGTATGTCAAATACAAGGTGATGGATTCGGGAATCGGTATTGACCCAAATCACTTGAGCAAAATTTTCGATCCCTTCTTTACCACCAAAGGTCCCGGTATTGGGACGGGACTGGGGCTTTCGACGGTCCTTGGGATCGTCAGAAGCCACGGCGGGTTTGTCAAGGTGGTGTCCGAGTTGGGCAAGGGGACCACGTTCGAGGTGTTTATCCCGGCTTCAAACGAAGCAGCTTTTGAGGCGGGGCATTCCGAGGTTTCCCACCCGGCGTCTGTTGGACAAGGCGAAATGATTCTTCTTGTGGAGGACGAGCCTGAAATTCTCAACGTGACAAAAGCGCTCCTGGAAATGAACGGGTATGTGGTTTTGGGCGCCAGTGACGGAGTGGAAGCCCTGGCCTGCTACGGCAGGCATTCAGGAGAGATCCGGCTGGTGATCACTGATTTGATGATGCCCAATATGGACGGGGCAAATCTCTGCCGGTTTTTGCGGCAGAATAGTCCCGCTCTTCCCATTCTCGTTGCCAGCGGCTATGGAACTGAGGCAGTCCAAAACGAACTCGCAGGCCTTTGCGTTCACACTTTTCTCAAGAAACCGTTTAATGCCGCGCTTCTTCTGCAAACCATCCATTCCACAATGCAAGTTCCCTCTGGCGAAAGGAATGGGGATGTTTATTCCAACAGGATGGGTTCTGCGAGCAGATCAGGAATTCTGCCGTCCTGAATGAATTGGCGAAGCTTCAGGGATTCGGCCTGAGCTCACACCCGCGGCATCGCAGGCGGTTGCACCAGCGTGGGCGGAAGGCCGCTTATTTTTCCAAAGCGCGAGGATTTCTGAGATCGATGCCGTTGTCCTTCTGTGAAGAGGGGGACTCCGCTGTTCGCAGCGGATCGCAAATTCTAGTTCTTCTGCGCCTTCGGCGGGCTTTTTGGCTCGCGTGCGGGCGCGTTGCTGTGGAGAACGCCCAGCATACGGTGCTGCGTGTCGTAGAAAACAACATTCCCTTGCAGCGCGGTAATCTCAACGGCCACGGTACGCGGCCGTTCCTGATCCAGGGTCATGAACACATGCTCGATCTGCTCCTGAGAGAGCCGCGTGCCAGCCTTGGTGATGATCGTGTTTGTAACCTTTCCGCCATTAATGCAGTCGAGATATAAATCACCTTTGGTGCTGTGAAAATAGATCGCAGACGCTGAGGATGACGTGCCCGGCCAGGTTGAGCATGAAGTCAAAAACAACGCTGATAAAATTCCAAAAATCGCGATTCTCATAACGGTACTTGCGTTTCGACCGGTGGGGTTAGGGCTCCATTGCGGTCGGATTGCGTATTTCTACGTAACGCAAGCTCCATACACAAGCCCTTTGGTGCGGATTATCATTTTTCCGCCAGCCAGAAGCCACTGCTTCATTGAAACTCCCCGGATCAAAGAGGTTTTGGAAAGGCACGGGCCCACGTCTCGCAAGTTCTCTTTGGCGTACCGCCAGGATTCATTGCGCGGTTCTACAGGAGGTTCAATTTGCGGGTGCGAAAATTGATTTTCACCGTGTAGTTTTCCATGAAATTCATTCCCAAGATTCCGTCGATATTCCGCACGAGAGACCAGGAGGCCTGCGAGAGATCGCAAACCAGAACTTTGGAAGGCAATGGGTGCCCGTCCAAACTTCCGATGAATTTTTCAGCGGTATAGGCGGCTTTCATCCCCCCCACGACATTCAGCTCGCATTCAGTGCTGAGGGCGAGGTTCATGCGTTTGGCGACCTTCAAGTCGACCGTGCAGTGCGTGGTTCCCGTGTCCACCAGAAATACAAGGGGACGCGGCGACAACGGCGTGGAGACTTTTACAAAAACCGCGTCATGCTGATCGCTGGGAAGGCGCTCTGCAATGCCAGCCAGACCGTTGTCGGAACCCGAAAGGGATTCAACATACAACATGCGTTTTGAAAACTGGATCGTGAGAATTTTGTTTCTCAAAAAATCGGTACCCAACAGGCCGTCCACCGGGCGGGCGCAACTCAGGCGAAAATTATTTATATCCGTTGCAAGTGCCGTGGACCTCAACGGAAGCTCCCCGCAGGTTGCGCGCAGCCCTTGAATATAGGCAGAGGGCGCATTGCCCATTCCACAGGTGATTGCTGCCTGGGGATCATTTGTCGAGTTTAGCTTATAATAGCCAAGCTTCAGGTTCCGAATGGTTGTCGCCCCCACCACGGTTGTAGAAGCGCCGGTATCGAGAATGAAGCACATCGGTGCATGCATATTATTCTGCGATTGCACACGTACAAATGGAACGTGATTTTCGTAGGTGAATGGAATGGCTGCAATCTCTGCACGGGCGCTGATGCCTGGAGCCAGAATGAACGTAAGAAGCAATAAATAGAATTGTGAGATCAGTGTGTAGCTCCGCCTGCTTTTCATAAATTCATTCACCCGAGTGCGATTAAATCATATTTAGCTTTCGCTTTTGCAGCGGTGCTCTCATCGCTCCCGGTGTTTCTTTAAGCTGTTCCGATGACCTTACAGTCAGGGTATCGGAGTGTTCCCGGAAAATGGTCTGGCACTAAATGCAGCACCTGGCGGGTGCGTTGGAACCAAGGCCGAACAACCAGGGATCGTACACACAGGGGCCGGAGAAAACTTTCTCCGGCCCCTGGAATTTCCTTTTCGTTTGATGCGTTACACTACCATTGTTGTTTCTTGATAATGGTGGTGTGTTTTTCTCCCACCGGTTTCAGCATGGTTTTTTGGTAGCGCTTCCCGCTGGTGAACTGTTCACCCACCGGCTTCAGCATTTTTTTGTGATGATGATGCTTGATGATGACCGTCCGCTCGCCCACTGGCAGCGTGCTACGATAATAACTTCTTTCGGTGATGAACCGTTCGCCCACCGGTTCCAGCATGGTGCTCGTGCGGATGGTTTTTACGGTTGTGAACCGTTCACCCACTGGCGCCAACATGGTGGACCTGTAGCTTGGGCAATAGGTCTGTTCGGCCACGGGTTCGGTGTACGACGGCGTGAACGCGCTCCCCAGCGCGACAAAAGGCGCGGCGATCACGTGTCCGATGGTGCGGAACGGAGCGCCCCAGTCCACGGTGCTGCTGGGTTCCATCAAGCAGGTGGTGGACCGTTGTTGAACGATGACCTCCCGGACGGGCTCAAGGCGGGCCGAAGAGCAGCCACACCCCAGCGCCAGTCCTGCCGAAGCAATGGTGAAAAGGGCAGCGATGCATTGGATTCTTTGTTGTTTCATATAGTTCCTCCTTATGGATGTTTTCGGACCCTCAAACCGCTTTGGCCTTACGATTCGTTATCAGTCGGTTTGATGCTGTGTTCTCTTGCGGGAAATTATTGCCGGGTCCTGCCGGTGCGGATTGGGTCGAGTTGAAACCGCCGGCAAGAGCACGCGCTCTCCACATTTCAGGGAGATGTCATAGTTATCTTCTTCAAACCCAAACGAGCCCGCCATTCCACGGCAACCCGTTCCGGGAGTGTTGACCGTCAGGCCTAATTTTTTTGAGAATCGCTTCCTCATCGGTCATTTTTGCGATGGCTTTATGATGGCAATGGCCGTGCAATACGGCTTTCTTCGACAGCTTCGGCAAGGCGAAGGCTGTAGCCTCTCTGTTGAGAAACTCTGAAAGCAAACAAGTCTGGCTACTGAGCCTTCGGGCAACCGAAGACGCAATGCCCATTGCCGATGCGGATAAGCAGAAGGAAAACGGGAGATAAGGGCGGGCTCCAACTCTAATGCTCAGCCAGCCCAGCCCGAAGGCGAACCGTGCCACGGAGTGGTCGAAATGAGCGGGTTCGCAGTTCAACGCGGTTTCCAAATGCAAAAGGGAATACCCTCGACTAGTACCGTTTTTCTGGATTCCGAGCCAAGCACCGCGAGGATATCGCTGGCTTCCGGTGCGCCCAGCCAGATGATGCCGCCAAGCCGCTGGCGCGGTTCTGTGGAAATGTAATCCCTCCAATAGGCCCCCTGCGTAAAGCCATTTACGAGCTTGCGTTTTGAGTAATACCAAAACTGTGGGGTAAAATAGAGATCCACATTGGAAAGCACCTCTGTCTCCGGCGCAGATCCATCGGCAGCGACACAAACGCAACGGAACTCAAGGTCGCAATGCCTCGACCGGCGCAACTCGCCACGATGAACCAGAGGAACACCACGCTCAGGCTGGAGCATGAGATTGGGATAAGCCGGGCAGTCCATTCGTGTTCGCCAAAAAGCTGAAACACCCCGGAAACCATCCACGCCAGTAATCCGGGATGGTGACAATAATACTCTTCGTTTGGGATCGGCAGCGGACCGAAATAAAACGGAGCGGGGATTCCGGCTGTGTCGATGAGTCCCGCTTTCAAAAAATTGTGCGCAGCCTGCGACCAGACGGCTCCATTGAAATCTGCATCGTCCGTCCACGGGTCGCGGAGGGTTCGGCAAAAAAACCAAGTTTGAAAAAGCAGCGCAGCAAGCAACCCGCAAGCAGTGAAAGGGAATCGTGTGCCGCGCCAGAACATCGTTCTGGGAATTCGCAATCTATCTTGCGAACGGCCTCACGCCGCATTGCTTTTTCCCATCCATTGTTTGGCTTCGAGCACCTCGTTGATGTGGTTATCGAGCTTTTCCACAATGGCTTCCCACGAATTTTTGCGGGCCAATTCGATGCCCCGCCGGATCCTCTCGCTGTTCGGGTTCAAGAGGGCTCTGCGGCAAAGCGCGATGAACTCCTCATGGGAGGAAGCCACCGAGGTGAAATCGGCAAACTGAAGCACCACATCCTCAATGGCCGACGAGACGATGGGACGCCCGGTGGCCATGTATTCAAGCGCCTTGGTGGGATTGATAAACTCTGTCGCCTCATTCAATGCGAACGGCATCAGGCACACATCAAACCGGCTCGCGTAATGGGGGAGTTGAGCGTAATCCCGCCCGCCCAGCCAATGCAAATTCGCGCGCCTGGGCAGCGCCGATTCATCCACTTTGGTTCGCGGCCCGACAATCACCACATGCCAGGACGGGTTTGCATCGGCAATTTTTGCGATCAGCTCATAATCCATTCGTTCGTCCACCACCCCAAAAAACCCCAGCACCGGTCCCTTGAGATGGGCAATATCGGGCGGTGTCACGGCGTTTCCGTTGCGCGCCAGTCCGAAATGCCGTTCATCCACTCCGCATCCATAAGAATAGCAGTTGGAATGGTAGCGGGATTTCGAGCGATAAATCCTGGGACCGCCCGCAAATACCACATCTGCAATCGAAAGCAGCGACCGCTCGCGCTGGATTAATTCCGAGGGCGCACCTCTGAATCGCGAAAGCTCGTCCATGCAGTCATACACAGTAGCGATTTCGTTCATCTGCCCGGCAAACGGTTCCACCGCCATCGGATCGTAGAACCATTGTACCGGTCGTTCAAATTCGTCAGCCAGCGGTCCGGTCAGCGCGGCTTGAACCAATCTCTTGCGTTCCGCGTCCACCCATTGGAGCTGTCGGCATTGGCAGGCGGGAAACGCCGACTGCATCACCGTGATATTGGGATAATCTGATAAGTTGCGCAGCGTGGACTCCGATGTGGTCAGACCCTCGGAGGAGACCGGTTCCTCTACAAAAAAAATTTTGTGTGATTTGGAAAACCTGGAAAGAAATTGCTGTGGTCGTTGCCAAACCCAATCCCAACTGAGATGGGAATGAACAATGATCGGGTAATCCCGGATTTTCTGAACTGGGGGCCGTTGTATGTTTCCGTTTCGGTTTTTATCGGTCTCCATACCCCTGAATACGGCAAAAGATGCCGCATTGGCCTTCGGGAAAATCCCGATCCCCGGTCTGGAGCTCGAAAACGTCTTTGCCTTATGCCGCCTCCCGGGGGAAGGGGAGGGGTTAACTTCAAAGGACATCAAGAAGATCGTGGATGCCACCCTTCAAACCAAGCCTGCGGGAGCCACGCACTGGAGTTGCCGCACCATGGCGCAGGCAGCGAAGGTCAGCAAGGCCACCGTCAATCGCATCTGGCAAAGCCACCGTATTCAGCCCCACCGAACCAAGAATTTCAAACTCTCCCGAGACCCCAAGTTTCTCGAAAGACTCACCGACGTGGTGGGACTCTATCTCAATCCGCCCGAAAAAGCATTGGTGTTGTGCGTGGATGAAAAGAGCCAGATTCAAGCCCTGGACAGGACACAACCGGGATTGCCTATCAAAAAAGGGCGTTGCGGAACGATGACTCATGACTACAAGCGCAACGGGGCCGGGGTGGATTGGCCGTTCTTCGATATCCTTGCCTTCGAGAAAACCGTGCCCGGCAATGAGGGGCGTTGGGCTCTTCCGTGGTTTGAGCCAGAAATAACTCCGCTCGTAAACCAGCCGGGTCTGCGCGCGAATTTCAGCTTCGCCACAGCCGCTCCCGAAGTGCGGATTCGTGCGGTGGTGGAAGCTCAAGCCATGAGCCTGCGGGCGCACTCGCTCTGGATCGGTGCCTTCCAAACGCTCCGCGTGACCGGCGGCGCATCTCAAAGTGTCGGCATCCTGCAAACGCTGGCAGACGTGTTCGATTCCCCCGTCGAAACGATCGCGACCACCGATTCCGCAGCGCTCGGCGCGGCAATGATCGCGGCACATGCCGCTGGCGGTTTAAGCTATGAGGCATTGGCATCCGCGTTCTGTCCCCAACCCGGACGATCCGCCCGAGAGCCGAGGCGGCAGCCGTCTATGCAGAGTGCCTGCCCGCCTTCCGCGCATTTGAAACCGCAGCGCAAACCCGATAAATCCAAGGCGCGTTGCGCAGTTGCCCGTTCCGTTCCTATAACAGTTGGTAGGGATCCACATCCACAGTCACAGTCACGTCCTCGGGAAAAGTCAGCTTCTCCAGCACTTCGCTGAGAACCCGCGTGAGCTTCTGGATCGAGCGGGTGCGCAGGATCAAGTGAAATCGGTAATTGCCATGGCTCTTTTCCAGCGGCGCGGGGGCGGGTTCGCCGAGGGTGGTGTGGGCGGGTAAGACTTCCTTGAGGCGGCGATGGAGCGTCTCCAGCGAAAACTTCCCGCGCTCCTGGTGGGCCGAACGGGCGGTAATGAGCACCATTTTGCTGAAAGGCGGGTAATCCCATTGCCGCCGCCACTCGGTTTCCTGCTCGGCAAAGCCGTCGTAGTCGTGGTGGCGCGCGAACTGGATGGCCGGGTGGTGGGGCGTAAAGCTTTGCACAAAAACCTCGCCCTCCACATCGCCGCGCCCCGCCCGGCCCGCCACCTGGGTCAGAAGCTGGAAGGTGCGTTCGCCCGCGCGGAAATCCGGCATATGCAGGCCCATGTCCGCGTTGACAATCCCCACCAGCGTGACATTGGGAAAATGCAGCCCTTTGGCGATCATTTGGGTCCCGAGCAGAATATCGATTTTCCCGGTGCGGAACGCCGTGAGCACTTCGCGGTACGATTCCTTGCGCGTCATCGTATCGGCATCCATGCGTCGGATCGTGGCTTTGGGGAAGAGCTTGTTCACGATCTCCTCCACGCGTTCCGTGCCGACTCCGGAAAACTTGATGCCCGGCGCTTTGCAATCCGGGCATTTGTTGGGCGCGATGGCGGTGTGCCCGCAAATATGGCAGACAATGCGATTCTCCGCGCGGTGAAAGGTGAGCGATACGGAGCAGTTTGGGCAGGCGGCCACATAGCCGCAGGCGTTGCAGGAGAGCGAGGTGGAAAAACCGCGCCGGTTCAAAAACAGGATCGACTGTTCCTTGCGGGCGAGCCGCGCGTCGATGGCGGTGCGCAGTTTTTCCGAGATGATCGACGGGGTCTCGCCCCCGTGGGATTCCTGCCGCAGGTCGATGATGCGGATGTAGGGCATCTTGCGATCATCCACGCGCAATGCCATGCGCAGGAGCTGGTATTTGCCGGTCGTGGCGTTGTGAAAGCTCTCCAGGGAAGGGGTTGCACTACCTAGTAACACCGCGCATTTTTCGAATGCGCCGCGCAACACCGCGAGATCCCGTGCGTGGTAGCGGGGCGCCTCCTCTTGTTTATAGGAATTCTCGTGCTCTTCATCCACCACGATGAGCCCCAGGTTTTCCAGCGGCGCAAAAATGGCGCTTCGCGCGCCGATGACGATCCGCGCCTGGCCGTTGTTGATCTTGTGCCATTCGTCGTGCCGTTCCCCTTCGGAGAGATGGCTGTGGAGCACCGCCACCTCCGCCTGCATCGCGGCAAAGCGGCTCTTCAAACGCTCGACAGTCTGCGGGGTGAGGGCGATCTCCGGCACGAGCATGATGGCGCTCTGGCCCCGGTCGAGCACGCGCTGGATTCCCTGCAAATAAATCTCCGTTTTGCCGCTGCCGGTGACGCCATGCAGCAGGAGCGGCTTCTCCGGTTTGTCAATAGCGGCACAGACGTGCGCGAACACCTCGGTCTGCTCGGCATTGAGCGGGTGGGGCGCGGCGAGTATGAATGTTTCGCCTTCATGCGGATCGCGCGCGATGGTCTCGCTCTCGGTGGCGACAACCCCTTTGCGCACCAGCGCCGTGAGCGCGGCGCGGTCCGCCCCCGCCGCCTTGAGCAGCGCCACGACGGGCAGCGAAGCCCCCGCCTCGCGCAACGTCTCGACAAGGGCGGCCTGTTTCGGCGCGCGGCGCTCCAACTCCGCCAGCAGCGCGGCGTCGATCTCCCGCGTGAGCCGGGCGGCGAGCCTTTGCTTGAAGCCGATGTTGCCCTTGCGGATCACCTGCGGCAGCACCGCCCGCATGGCGGTTTCCACCGGGCAACAATAATAGGTGGCCATCCAGCGGGCCAGTCGCAACAGGTTCGCGCTCAGGATCGGGCGGTCCCCCACCACTTTGGTCAGCGGGCGGATGCCGGGCACCTCGCTTTCCTCCAGCAACTCGATCACCGTGGCGAACGCCTGCCGCTGGCGCACCGGAACCGCCACGCGCGAACCGGTCTGCACCCGCCCTTCCATTTCGGGCGGAATCGCGTAATCGAGGGCGGTCCCCCCGGATTGATCAACGATCACACGCGCGAATTTCATGGCTACAACGTGACTTGAATGTAAATTAAGGTGAAGTTTTTTCAGCGCTTTCGCAAAATGCGTCCGTAAACCGAATGTTCCGTATTCTCCTCAAACTCCTCCTTCTTCTGCTGATCGCCGCCGCGATGGCGGTATCCGTCGTGTTATACCGTTCCCACGACCGCCTTTACACCGTGGCCGATTGGATGAGCATGGGCCGGTTCCACCGTTACGACGCGATGATCGGGGATGCGGCGCGAAAGAACGGGGTCGATCCGTTGCTGCTCAAAGCCATTGTCTGGCGCGAGAGCGAGTTTCATCCCCACAAAACCGGGACCACTGGCGAGCGCGGGCTCATGCAGGTGAGCCAGGCGGCGGCCAAAGACTGGGTGCAGGCGCACAAAGCGGAGACCTTCCAGCCGGCGGACCTCTTTTCCCCCCGGATGAACCTGGAGATCGGCTCGTGGTATTTGAAAAAAGCGCTTCTGCATTGGGCCGCGAAAGACGACCCGGTGCCGTTTGCGCTTGCGGAATACAATGCGGGCCGCGCAACCGTGGACCGCTGGATCGCCACCACCCAACTGGGCGAGGAAATCACCGCCGCCGACCTGCGCATCCACATCGGTTTCCCCAGCACGCGCGCCTACGTGGAGACGATCCTCAAGCGCCGGGCTTATTACGTGGCGGAGGCCAGGAGAGGACGCGGGGAAGGGGAGACGCGGTGACGCGGAGAAAGGCTCATTCGATGTAGTCTAACAACATCTGGGACTTGCGCTTTCTATAGCGGCTTCCCAGGAAATAGGAAGGCCGCTCTCTTTACGCTGAAAGCGTGGAGGAAATCAGCCCAGGGCAAGCGAAGCGTCGCCCTGGGTTTGCGAGCAGAGAGCGTCGCGCCCTGCAAGGGCGCTGGTAGGCGGAAGGAAAACTCACTCCCAAACATACCGCTCGTCATATGCGATCTCGTGCCGGTTGAAAAACGCCCGCAACTCTTCTTGGAATGTAACTTTGCGGTGGTGTTCCGCTTGGTTGGCGATGTATTGACGCACGTCCGCGACGCTCGACTGGCTCACCGAAAACGCGCCATAGCCATTTTGCCAGCCGAAATCTGTATAGCGCGGGCCTTGCGTTTTTATCCATCGCGAAGCCCCCTTTTTGGCCTGCATAATTACTTGGGCCAAAGCCGCATTCTTATTGAGGCAAAAGAGCACATGCACATGATCTGCGACCGAGTTGATTGCAAGACACGGCGATTCTTGTTCCTTCAAAACTCCGGCGATATAGGCGTGGAGGGATTCGCGGACGGCATCGTCCAGAAGGGGACGCCGTTCCTTGGTGCTGAAAATCAGGTGGATGAGGTTCTTGGCAAGCGACTGGCCCATAACGCGATATTACCAGCGCCCCTGTAGGGCGCACGCCTCTTTTTCCATTACCCAGGGCGGCGCTTCGCTTGCCCTGGGCTGGTTTACTACGCCCTTGCAGGGCGTTTCCGCTTCAGTCTTATAACGCCGGTGAAAAGCGCCGGTGAAAAGCGCCGTTTACAACGCCGTGGGCAGCTGCGCTCCCAGATCCTTTACGCTGAAAGCGTAGGGAAAATCAGCCCGGGGCAGAGCGAAGCGCCGCCCTGGGGGTTTGCGACGAAAAAGCCTCGTGGCCTGCAAGGGCACGGGTAAGATCAAAGCGCCGTGGGCAGCTGCGCTCCCAGATCCTTTACGCTGAA
>CAIYQA010000210.1 GCA_903928175.1 uncultured Spartobacteria bacterium
CCGATTCAGGGCGTTGCGTTGGATGCTGTCGA
Organism: uncultured Spartobacteria bacterium; assembly: GCA_903928175.1. Taxonomy (GTDB): domain Bacteria; phylum Verrucomicrobiota; class Verrucomicrobiia; order Chthoniobacterales; family Chthoniobacteraceae; genus UBA695. Next base: position 33 of record CAIYQA010000210.1, read on the forward strand.
GTTCGAGGGCAATGATGGGGCGAGGCATGCCCGTCATCTTACACCAATGGTAAGTAGCGACCATCTATTTCGTGTACACTACACTAGAGCTTGGGAACGAGCGAAAATTTGTTATTCGATTTTCTTGGCAGATGCCCGGAATCCAAAATTATGGTTTGGGGTTTGGAGAATCAGTCGCTGAGGGACATCAGCCCAAGTAGGGTGAGGCAAAAACGGTTTTGGGTTCATCCAGATCAACCGCGATTCAAGGAATGCTACGGGAAAAAAGAGGTAACCTTGCCAGTCGGTGTTTACCTGCCGGTAATGGAAAAAAGCACCAGCTCTTCTGGCACGCCCGCAAGACCGTGCGACAAGTGGTGAACAGTAAGCTGCTCCATACGCCGCAATGAGCGCGATTCCGATGAAAGAAAAGATACGCACTGTGTTCCAATCTGCGTTAATCTGCGGACAACTCCTATTCCAGCGTGGCTTTCCAGTGGGCTAGCCGGGCTTTCACATTTGCCGTAGCCGGTGCGCCGGAGTTGGTCCGGGCGTCAATGGAGCGTTTGAGGGTGAGGATCTCCAGCACATCGGCCTCAAATGCGGGCGAGAGGGCTTTATAATCGGCGAGCGTCAATTCATGCAACCCGACGCCGCGTTTCAGGCAGAGCGCGACGGTTTTGCCGACGATCTCGTGCGCTTTGCGGAACGGGACGCCGTGTAATACCAAGTAATCCGCCACATCGGTGGCGAGCAGGCCCCAGTCCGCGGAGGCGGCGAAGCATTCCTCCGGGTTCACCTCGATCTCCCGCAGCATGGCGGCGTAGATTTGCAGCGCGGCTTTCACGGTGTCCACGGAGTCGAACACCGGTTCCTTGTCTTCCTGCATGTCCCGGTTGTAGGTCATGGGCAGGCCTTTCAAGGTGGTGAGCAGCGAGACGAGGTTGCCGACGAGCCGCCCGCTCTTGCCGCGCGTGAGTTCGCACACGTCCGGGTTTTTCTTCTGCGGCATGAGGCTCGAGCCGGTGGTGTAAGCGTCGGAGATCGTGACGAATTTGAACTCGGCGCTGGCCCAAAGAATCAGGTCTTCACTCAACCGCGAGAGATGGATGCCCACCAACGCAAGCGCGGAGAGGAGCTCCACGGCAAAGTCGCGGTCGCTCACGGCGTCCATGCTGTTTTGCGTAAGGGCGGGAAAATCGAGCAGCCGCGCGATCAATTCGCGGTCGAGATTGATCGTGGACCCGGCAATGGCCCCCGAGCCGAGCGGCAGGACGTTGAGCCGCTTGCGGGCGTCGGCGACGCGGCCCGCGTCGCGCGCGAACATCTCCACATAGGCGAGCAGATGGTGGGCGAAGAGGACCGGCTGCGCCCGCTGGAGGTGGGTGTAGCCGGGGATGACGATCTCGAGGTGGGCTTCGCCCAATGCCACGAGGCTTTTTTGCACCTCGGCCAGGAGCTTGCAAATCGTGTCCGCCTCGTCGCGCAAATAGAGCCGCAGATCGAGTGCGACCTGGTCGTTGCGGCTGCGCGCGGTGTGGAGCTTCGCGCCGGGATCGCCGATGCGCCGGGTCAGCTCGGCTTCGATGTTCATGTGGACATCTTCCAGTTCCGGCTTCCACGTGAACTTGCCCGCGTCGATCTCGCTACGGATCGCCAGCAGCCCGGCTCGGATCGCCTCCAGTTCCGGTTTCGTGATCAGCCCGGCGGCTTCGAGCGCTGTCGCGTGGGCAATGGAACCGGCGATGTCGTGCCGATAGAGTCGCCAGTCGAACGAGATCGACTCGCTAAAATCTTTGAGCAGTTGCGCGGTGTCGGTTTGAAAGCGGCCTTTCCACATGGGCCGATCATGCCAGAGCGCGCGGGAGTTGGAAATGGGGAATTTAGAAAGCAATAGGACCCATGGGTCCTATAAGACCTATAAGTCCTATTCCGACTACCCGTGGATGATCAACTGGATATCCTCGGGCAGCCCCGCCGCCACTTGGGCGATGACGTTGCCTTTGAGGATTTTCGTCATGCTCATCCGATGCGAGGAGCCAAGCATGAGGTAATCAATGCCCAGGGTCGCCGCGAGATCGAGAATCGTGCCTGCCGGGTTGTCGCTCACGGCATAGATTGGCATAACATCCACACAGCGATCTTCGGCGGACTTCATTACCAGCGACATGATGGCGGCGGCTTGCGGGTCTTCCTGCCATTTCGGGCGACTGCGCCCGGTGGTCGCAGGGCCTTGAGGGATAAAGACGGCGAGTTCCTTAACATAAAGCACGCAAAGGGTGGCTTTGCGCAGTTGCGCTTCGTCGAGCGCAAATTGCAGCACCGGGGTGAGGCCCCGGGCGGCCACCATGATTTTCTGGCCTTCGACCAGGCGCGGGCGGAGCTTCGCGATGGATTCAGGGGTGACGATGTCAGCGAGTTCGCGGGTGACAGTGACGCTGGTAAGCCCGGCGCGTTTCTGCGCATAGGTGCGCAGGGCGAACCCGAGGCCGAGCACGCAGAGGACGAAGAAAAGGGCGTCGGGTTTGGTGCGCGCAAGAGTGAGCTCCACCGCAAACAGGATCAGGAAGGTGAAAGCAAAAAGCACCCGGTCATACCACGTGAATCCCATGACGCGGTTGGCCGCACAGGAGCCGAGATTCACGGTGATCGCGCCGACAACGCCGATGGCATAAAGCCCGGCGAGCGAGGTGAAATCCGAGGCGGTCAGGAGAACGATGATCGGCAGGCCGACCGCAATGAGAACCGGGGCGAGCGGGACCCCGTGCCGGTTGAGCTTGGTGAAAGCCGCAGGCATTTCGCCGTCGCGGGCCATCATGAAAAGCAGGCCGACCATGGCGACAATGGCGGTATTGGCCGCGCTCAAAAGCAGCAGGGCCATTAAAATTCCGACCACCCATCCGAAGATGGTGCCGAACCACGGGGCGATGGTTGCGGCTCCGAACTGTTCGGCCATGAAGCGCAGCATATCTTCGTTGCGCTTGTCCATTGCGGCGATCCACTCCGGCTTGGTGTGCAGGCCCATGGTCGTTTCCAATACACTGGGAAGCGAAAGCATTGCCCAGCCCAGAATGGCCGTGGCAAAGACGACTTCAAACGCGATGGGCCAGATGGCTTTGGCCGATTCGCGGTGCACTTTGGGGTGATCCGGGGTCGAGCCAGGGTCGAGCTTCATCACGCCGGTCATGTTGGCAATCGCCTCCACGCCGCTGAGCGCGAGGATCACGCCCACGAACTGCACCCAAACTTTGCTCGCGCTCTGGTGGGGGGGTTCCACGTATTGAAGCGTGAGGTGCGGGATGCTGATGCCGATGAGGATCAGGACGATGACGATCACCGGGGCCGAGAGCAGCACGGCAAGGCTGCCGCTGTGCTTGGGGCCATACCAGTTGAGCCAGCCCATGAAGACGAGAATGCTTATCGTGGCGAAAACGATGTGCTCTTTCAGGAATGCCACTGCCGGGTAATGTTCCGCTCCCGCCGTCAAATAACTCAGGCCCGCCCAACCGCTGAGCGCGGCGGTCACGGTGAGATCGGCAATGAGCAGCAGCGCGCCCAGGACCGCCAGCGAACGGCCTTGCGAGCGGGCGGCGGAATAGACGCCCCCGCCGTCGGGAAAATGGCGGCAGATGACCGCGTAATTGATCGCCACCAAACCGGTGAGGGCGCAAACGGCGAGGATCAGCCAGAGCGAGGAGAACCCGGCAGCCAGAAAGGCGAGGCCCGTGACATAGGCTTTGCTGGTGCCCCAATCCCCATAAAGCAGGGCTGCGGCGCGTTTCCAATCGACGTTTCTGGGACGATGCCCTCCGAGACTGAGTTCCACAAATGGTTGGGTTGGGTCTCCGCACACAGAGCACTGCGGGGATGTTGCTTTTAGGGCAATGCCGGGGCGGGGTCAACCTTAGAGCATTTTCGTTTGACGTTGTCGCATTGATTGTGCGCTGAAAGCGCAAGGGAAACCAGCCCAGGGCAGAGCGCAGCGTCGCCCTGGGTGCCGCGCAACAACCGGTTGCGCCCTGCAAGGGCGCTGGTAAGGGGGAG
>CAIYQA010000211.1 GCA_903928175.1 uncultured Spartobacteria bacterium
CGCACTTGGAAAAACGCAATGCGAATTGGGGCATTCTTGCGACCGAAATACCGGATTGAACAAAGACTGAAAAAATCCAAGAACGATGACCCGAGGATTCACGCAAAGCGCATATTGTCTAATGATCGCGAACCTCCTTTTGCTGGTGGGGGATTGCTGTTACAGCATTCGCCAAGGACACAACCCCCGTCGCCGCAAAACCCAACATTTTGTTCATCCTGACCGATGACATGGGCTGGGGCGATCCGAGCAGCTTTGGCAACAAGGAAATGGCTACGCCAAACATCGACCGGCTGGCACAGGAGGGGATCGCCGAGTTGGAAGTGAATGGGAAGAACCTCGGTATCTTGTGGAAGCCGCCGTTCGCCGCCGACATCACGGGCGCAATCCAGCCGGGCAAGAACACGGTGAAAATTCGGGTGACGAATCTCTGGCCGAACCGTCTGATTGGCGATGAGCATCTGCCGGCCGATTGCGGAATGGCTGACCAAGAATACGCCGCGCACCAGCGGGCGGCTCACGTTCACAACCTGGCGTCACTGGAAGGCGGAGGATCCGCTGCTTCCCTCTGGGCTGCTTGGGCCGGTACGCGTCGTCCCGATGTCGGTGATAACCCTTCACTCTAAGAAAGCGAATGAGTGAAAAACGAATAAGATTAGACAATCCAGGGCTTTATCCGACTTATTACCCATGAACATCGTTGAGTGAATCTAAAATAATCCAAACAAAAATAACAACTATGACAAAAATAATGACTCCCCCCCCAATGATTATGCTCGCCTCTTTGGCGTTAAACGCGGTATTAGCCGCCGCTGTCCCGGCGCAGGCCGGTTGGCAGCCGCCGGAACTCGTGGATGCGCGTACGGTGAAGATGGACGGCCGTTTGGGAGAGGCCTATCAAAAGGGCGTTGCTCGGATTGGGAAGCCCCCCTACGACATACGCTACGTGAGGTCTGACCTCACGTTCGAGCAGAAGCGCGCCTATACCAATTACAGCGGCGATGTTTCGGGACGCTTTGTGGAATTGGCTTCGCTCACTACCACGCCCGGTCGACAAGAACCTGCCATCCTGGCCAGCCTGCTCTCGGCCATCCCGGATTACCAAAAGAAGGATGGCCATTATGGTGTCGAAGTGGACTGGAGCCAGCCGATTGACCATTCCCTGCCGATCGGTGAGCAGAAAATGATTCCGATTTTTTGGGGCAATGCCCGGCTGCTGGTGGGGTTGCTTGCCGCGGCGCGAGAATTTAAGGATGAGCGGCTGTTGGCCTCGGCGCGACGCATAGGCGACTTCTATTTGGCCACGGCCGACCGCTTCTGCGATCCTGCCCGCGAGGCGGAGTATCGCAAGACCGGGCTTTTTGCCGATGGCTATGTGACCTGCTATTTCCATGGGATTGAGGGTCTCGTCCTTTTAAGCCGGGCGACGGGTGATCCGCGTTACCTGAAGCAGGCTGAACGGATGGCTGAGTTTTTTAAGCGTTTCGACAAGCCGCCCTTTGGTCATGCGCATGGCAACTTCAGCAGCATGCTAGGGCTATTACTGTTACACGAGGCGACTGGTAATTCCGAGTATCTTGATCGCGTAAAGGCCAAGTGGGACTTGGTGGTTCAAGACGGCTTCGTCAGCCCGATCGGTGGAGTGGGGGAGGGGCTCGGCGCCCAGCCCGGCAATGATGAAGGCTGTTCGTTGGCCGACTGGCTGCGAATGAACTTGGAACTCTGGCGGGCAACCGGTGAGACCCGCTATCTCGATATGGCTGAGCGTCTGGTGTGGAACCATTACCTGGCCAATCAGTACGCCAGCGGCGGGTTCGGTGCCCGCCATTTGACTTGTGATGCCAAGGGCGTGATCGCTTTGGGCGAGTTTGCAGGGGAAGCATTCTGGTGCTGTAATTTTCACGGGCCGCTCGGACTGCACCTGTTGAAGGCGACTCTCGCGCCATCGAACGGCAAGGAAGTCTATTACAACTTCCCCGTGGATTTCACCTCACCGGTGATTGTCAATAACCAGCATTGGTCTCTCACCTCACAGACAGTCTCGCCCAAGGAAGGCGAAGTGCTGCGCTGCCGTCTCACGATGAAATCGACCGAGGGCAATCCGGCCGAGGCCTTGCCTCTGAACATCCGCCAGCCGGAATGGGCGGACGAGGTTACGGTGAACGACGGCAGCGGCAGCGCCGTGGAGGTCGAAAAACGCGACGGGTATCTGCGCCTGATGAAGCCTTGCCGTAGCGGTCAGGAACTGGATGTCGCGTTTCGCGGCGGCGTAATCTTGGAGGATCGGCGTTTTCATCGAATCTCGTTGAATGCTGGCGAGGTCTCGCGTCACAAGGGTGTCGTCCTTCGCTATGGGCCCCAAGTCCTGTTTGCCGAGGGCGCCCCGGAGATCATGCTGCCCGTCGACGCCAAGGGCCGACCGAATCTGGGGGCGGAACCGGACGGCAGCTATCGGGCTATCAGCCTGCCGGCGGGCGTTGAGGGCGTTACGGATCTTTCTGCTTTGCGGTCGAGCACGGTTCAAACGCGGCTCTCGCCGCTGCCGGGGAACGGGGAGAAAAACCATACTCGCTTTGTGCTGGATGTACTGGCCATTCCGGGTAGGTGAACAAGAACTGAAAGGAAATCGACAAATGAAAAATCGAAAAACGATGATTCGAAAACTTGTGCGACGCCTCCATGGTGCAGGGGTGGTGTTCCTGCTGATGGCAGTGGCTGCCGTTGCCGCGCCCGCCAGGGAACTCTCCGCAGCCGACCGGCCCAACATCCTGTTCATCCTCACCGATGACCAGCGATGGGACACGATGAGGTGTGCGGGCAACCCGATCATCCAGACGCCTAACATGGATGCTTTGGCCCGCAGCGGGGTGCGGTTTCAGAACATGTTTGTGACGACGGCCATCTGCGCCGCCAGCCGGGCGTCGATCTTCACCGGCCTCTATGAACGCACGCACCGTTTCACCTTTCAGACGCCTCCGCTCCGCAGCGAATACACCGCCATCAGTTATCCGACTCTGCTGAAACAGTCCGGCTATTACACTGGCTTTGTCGGCAAATTCGGGGTGGAGGTGCAGAATGGCGTTCAAAAGCAGATGTTCGACTATTTCAAGCCGCTGTTCCGGACGCCTTACTGGAAAAAACAACCCGATGGCAGTCTCAAACATTTGACGGACATCGAGGGTGAAAATGCGATTGCCTTCCTCGATACTGTCAAGCCAGGTACGCCCTTCTGCCTGTCGGTCAGTTTTAACGCTCCCCATGCCGAGGATACGGATCCACAGCAGTATTTTTGGCAGCACGAATGCGATCATCTTTATGAGAATGTGACAGTGCCAATTCCCATTACGATGACCGATGCGTTCTTTAACGCCCAGCCAGCCTTCCTGCGCAAATCCCTGAGTCGCGTGCGATTCAACTTGCGATTCAACGAACCGGAAAAATACCAGCGCATGGTCAAAGGATACTATAAGATGATCAGCGGGGTGGACCAAGTCATCGGTCGTATTCGTGAGGTGCTGGCCAAGAGGGGGCTGGCCGACAATACGGTGATTATTTTCACTGGCGACAACGGATATTTCCTGGGCGAACGCGGATTTGCCGACAAGTTTTACATCTATGAGCCCTCCGTCCGCGTGCCCCTGATCATTTACGATCCGCGCCTCAAAGAATCAGAATGCGGCAGGGTGCTTTCACCGGTGGCGCTGAACGTGGACCTTGCACCCACCATGCTCGATTTGGCCGGGGTACCTGTGCCCAAACTGATGCAGGGTCGCAGCCTTCGGCCGTTATTGGAGGGGCCGGCGCCTTCGGATTGGCGCACGGAGTTTTTCTACGAGCACCTTTTCGATATTCCCTCAATCCCCAAAAGCGAGGGGCTTCGCACCTCCCGCTGGACCTACGTCCGCTGGTTTGAGCAGAAGCCCATGGTGGAGGAGATTTACGATCACGAGGCGGATTTTGATGAGACTCGCAATCTGGCGGTCGATCCCAAATATGCCGATCTGCTGTCACAACTGCGCCAGCGCACCACGGAATTGCGCGACCAGTACGGCGGGCCATACGTGCCGCTGAAGAAAAGCAATGCGGGTATAAAAGGTGATTAGGATGGTGAGTATCACACAAAAGGTAAAACACTAAAACAAATAAAAGGTAAAACACTAAAACAAATGGAACACATTAATCATATCATTGTC
>CAIYQA010000212.1 GCA_903928175.1 uncultured Spartobacteria bacterium
CTAAGCCCTTGGGCTTAGGGAAGTGTGTTCCTCCTTTTTTCAATTCCTACCCAAAATGGTCAATATCTACCCTCATAAAGATGTCGAGAAAATGGTCGCCTACCACCGTGACCACCTCGCCGCCGACACGGCCGCCGCCCGGTATTATTCCCAAGGAGGTCAGTCGGTCGGCCAGTGGTATGGGAAGGCGGCCACAATGCTGGATCTTTCGGGCGTGGTGGAGGCTGAGGATTTCGAGCGGGTTTCCTGCAACCTTCATCCCGTCACTGGCGAGCAACTGACACCCCGCAAAAGGAAGGATGCTGTCGCCGCTTATGATTTCTGCGTGAGCGTGTTCAAGTCCGCCTCGGTGGTCGGCCTGGGGATGAACGACGAGCGGGTCGTGGACATCCTGCGGGCTGCTGCTTTCGAGACGCTCAAAGAGGCCGAAGCCCTCGCCTCTGTTCGGCTTCGCAAAGGCAGCAACAAGAGGGACGAAAGCCGTATAACTGGCAACCTTGCCGCCGCCGTTTTCGAGCATTTCACCTCTCGTGACAATGACCCTCAATGGCACGTGCATTGCGTTATTCCGAACGTCACTTGGGACGCTGAGGAAGGCCGCTTCAAGGCCCTCCAAGCGGGGAGGCTTTACCGAGGGTCGGGGATGTTAACCGAAGTTTTCCGCACCACCGTTCAACGCAAACTCCGGGAAATCGGATATGAAACCGTCCGCACAAAAAATGGCGTGGAGATCGTCGGCGTCGCCCCTGAGGTCATCAAGATTTTCAGCAAGCGGCATACCCAAATCGAGAGCATCGCTGCAACCTTGGGAGGGGCGAACAACTCGAAACTGCGGGCGACCATCGCCCACAAACACAGGGCACACAAGGACACATCAAAGACGCTTGAAGGACTGCAGGAGGATTGGCTCGACCAACTCACCCCGACGCAGGTCGAAAAACTCAAAGCCCTCAAAGCCTCGGCCGCCGGGCCCCTGCCGCTCAATTCCACAGTGACCGCGGACGAGGCTCTTGAATGGTCTGCCCGGCATCATCTCGAACGGATCTCCGTGGTGCCCAAGTGCAAACTGTTTCGGGAAGCCCTGGCCTACGGCAACGGATACCTGACGCTCGACGACCTCCGGGCGGCCCTCGCCAAGAACGCCTCCGGCCAGTTTCTGGAGGACGGCGATGCCGTGACCACCCTGGCGATGCTTGCCGATGAGCAAAAGATGCTCGCCTTTGTGAATGGCGGCAAGGGCGTTTTCCCGTCGCTTAACCCTGGCTTTCTCTACACGGGCGAAAAGGTTTCACCTGAGCAATCCGCCGCCGTTTCCCTGCTGCTCAACTCTCCCGACCGTGTGGCCGCTCTCCACGGCCCTGCGGGTGCTGGTAAGACCACGACGCTGAGGGGCCTTCGGCAGGGGCTGGAAGCCGCCAACTCTGAGGTGGTGTTTTGTGCCCCAACCGCCGCCGCTGTGGATAAACTCCGGGCAGACTTCCCTAATGCCGTGACGCTCCAATGGCTGCTCACCGATAAGGAGATGAAGGCCAAACTCGCCAACTCGGTCGTGGTTCTGGATGAGGCTGGGTTCGCCTCGGTCAAGCAGATGAACGACCTTTTCGACCTGGCACAACAGGCCCCAGGGCTCCGGTTTGTTCTGTCGGGCGACACCCGCCAGCATAAGGGAGTTGAAGCGGGAGACGCTCTCCGGATCCTGGAAAGCGAAAGCGAACTCACCC
>CAIYQA010000213.1 GCA_903928175.1 uncultured Spartobacteria bacterium
GAATACCGGCGATAGGGGTCGAACCTACACGTCTTTAAAGGACAACGGATTTTGAGTCCGTCGCGTCTGCCAATTCCGCCACGCCGGCTTTTAGAAAGAAGAAAAAATAGAGGGGCTTTGCGCGGATTGCAAGCCCTTTGGCGCGCCTAAAATTTCGCGCAATAGAATGGCTTTGCGCAGCGAATCCGGCTCCCGAAGCTGCTCCCGCAAGGCCGCTTGCGCACTGCTTGGCAGCTGAACTTTCGAACCTGTACGCGAAGGTTTTTGACCCAGACCAGAAACGGCGGCACCCGCAGTTTGCACGGCTTGCTCGGGCTCTCCAAAGGTCATTTGCGGGATGGAGGTCACCTCCATGGAAGGGGCAGTCTCGCCCACCGATTTGATCTTCGGAAGGGTTGGGAGCGGCCCGCCGGTTTCCAGTGGCGGCGCGATATTCGGGCGGTGCGCGGCGGGTGCCGGAGTGAGCGAACGCGTTCCCGGACCCAAGGGACGCCCGAGGTGCCGCATTTCCGGTTTGGGCGTGGGCAACGGTTTGCGCACGGGCGGCGGCACGTTGTTTTGAGGCAGCCCGAGTGCCTCCATGAAACGCCGCATCCGCTCCTCTTCGCTTTCCGTGCCGGACGGATCACCCGAGCCGGGGCGCAAGGAACCCGAGGCCGGGGGCCGGGATGCGTCGGGCGCGTTCTGCCCGGCGTTTTGCAGGAGCCATTTGATGAGTGCGATCGCCCCTACGACTACGAGGAGGATGAACTGATCCATGGGAAGTCTCTGAAACCGGGAAAACGGTTACTGCTGGACGGGGCGGCCTTCGTCGCCGGAGCGGTCGCCCCCGGCAATGGAGGCGCGCATCTTGGTGTCGCTCTCGACGTTTTTCATGCGGATGTAATCCATCACGCCGAAATTCCCGGCGCGGAACGCCTCGGCCATTGCCTGGGGCACTTGCGCTTCGGCTTCGACGACCTTGGCGCGCATTTCCTGGGTGCGGGCGCGCATTTCTTGCTCGGAGGCAACGGCGGCGGCGCGGCGAACTTCGGCGCGCGCCTGGGCCACCCGTTTGTCGGCCTCGGCCTGCTCGGCCTGGAGTTTGGCGCCGATGTTGTCGCCCACGTCCATGTCGGCGATGTCGATGGAGAGGATCTCGAAGGCGGTGTTGCTGTCGAGGCCCTTGGCGAGCACCGCCTTGGAAATGCGGTCCGGGTTTTCGAGCACTTCCTTATAGGAATCCGCCGAGCCGATGGCGCTCACGATCCCCTCCCCCACGCGGGCGATGATCGTCTCTTCGGTCGCGCCGCCCACGAAACGGTCGAGGTGGGAGCGGACGGTGACGCGCGCCTTGGCTTTGACGCCGATGCCGTCTTTGGCAACGCCATCAATGCTCGTGCGGCCCATGGCGGCGTTGGGGCAGTCGATGACTTTGGGGTTGACGCTGGTCTGCACGGCTTCGAGCACGGTCTTGCCGGTGCCTTTGGTGGCGAGGTCAATGGCGCAGGTGCGGTTGTAATCAAGTTCGATCCCGGCGCGGTCGGCCATGATGAGCGCGAGGATCACCTGGGGCACGTTGCCGCCGGATTGGTAATGGAGTTGCAGCGCCTTGAGATCGATTTCCATGCCTGCTTTGAGGGCCATGATGCGGGCATCGACGATGAGCGAAACCGGGATGCCTTGTAGTCGCATTCCCACCATGTCGAGGATTCCGACGTCGGCGCCGTTGGACCAGGCGCGAATCCAGATGCCGAAGAAGTTAAAGAGGACTACGACCAGAACGAGGCCGCCAATTCCGAGCACACCCAGCAACACGAATACGATGAGAGGATTCATGGGCCAAAGTGTAGAGGGGGTGATTGAATCTGCAAGCCTTCATATTGACGCTTCCCACTTGCCCCGACGCGGGGTTTCCCTTACTTTTCGGCAGCTTCACCTTGCGAAAATACGCTTTGGGACATGGAAACCTTGGAATTTTAGACAGGATTAACAAGATTGACATGATTCACAGGATTTTTCGGATTGAAAAAGTTACGGATTCTCGCTGACTCCCACAGGTTTTGGACGTAATCCTGATAATCCTTAAAATCTTGTTAATCCTGTCTAAAAACTTCCCGGCTCCGTTGCTCGCAAAACCATGAACCAAGTAGAAGGCCAATCCACCGGCGCTTGCGCCCGAAAAAGCCGTCCGGTCCTCACAAAATGGCTGTGGGCTTTGTTGCTCGTTGCTCTCTGCCTCGCCTCGTTTTTCGCAGACGAAGCCGTGGCCGCTTTTTTCGCGCGGTTGCATTCCCATTCCTTGCACCGCTGGGCCGAGGCGTTGAATCGCGTGGGAGACTGGCCCGCGCACACGGGGTTTGGACTGGTTGCGGCCGGGGTGGCATGGAGGGCACGACGCCAAGACCTGACACGCCTGTTTCTGACGATGGTTCTCGCCTCTTCGCTGGCGGGGGTCGCGGTCAACGCCGTGCGGTTTGCCACGGGTCGCCCAAGGCCTTACTCACACGTCCAGGATGGATTTTACGGGTTGAAAAAAGACGGGAAGTGGATCGTCTCGGACAACCGGTATAAATCGTTCCCCTCGGCGCACACCGCGACCGCCACCGCCTTTGCGGGCGTCGTTCTGTTTGCGGGAATCCGCGGGGGATGGCTGATCGCTCTTTTCGGTCCGCTCGTGGGTTGCGCGCGGATTTACAGCCAGGCGCACCATTTTTCGGATGTCGTCACGGCGGCCGTCCTCGGGCTCTTGTTTTCGTGCTGGACGTGGCGTTGGGTCGAGCGGCGATGGGGAGGCATCAAGAAGCCATGTCCCGCGCCTTGAGCCTGGCGGTCGGGGGGATTGCGGCCGTGTTCTTCGGCTGTTTTTTCGCCTGGCCGATTGTCCAAACCGTCCGGGGGGCGTTTTTCGATGCCGGGGGCCGCTGGACGCTGGAATACGTTTGGGAAATCGTGCGCAACCGTGTGTATTTGGAGGGGCTTCAAAATGCGTTTCTCCTGGCGCTGGCCAGCACGGCTCTGACGGTTGCCCTCGCCGTGCCGCTGGCGTGGATGGCGGATCGGTTCGATTTCCCGGCCAAACGCGCCTTGCTCGCCCTGCTGCTGGTGCCGATGGTGCTGCCGCCGTTTGTGGGGCGATCGCGCTGGCACTGCTGCCGCATTCGGGCGTGGTGCTCGTCTCGTTTGCGCGCGACTGGTACCAATCCGTTCTGCCGAGGGAGTGGACGCAGGAGGGGCGCGTTTTTGCATTCCTGAACCCGACTAAAAATCCGGCGGCGCTGCTCATCATCGCCTACTCGGTGCGACGGCTCCCATATGTGGTGCGCTCTGTCGTCGCGGGGCTCCAACAGACGAGCGTGACTTTGGAGGAGGCGGCTCAAAACCTCGGCGCATCTCCGCTGCGCGCGTTGCGGAAGATCACCTTGCCGCTCCTCTCGGCCAATTTGCTTGCGGGCGGGCTGCTGGCGTTCGCGTTTGCGATGCTGGAGGTGTCCGATTCGCTCATCCTGGAGCAGCGGCAGAGAGATTTTCCCATTACCAAGGCGATTTATGAATTGTTCAACTTGCTTGGCGAGGGGCGCTATCTCGCCTCGGCCCTGGGTGTCTGGGCGATGGTATTTCTGGGTATTACCCTCTATGGCGCGAGCAGGATTTTGGGAAAGAAGCTCGGGACGCTGTTTCGGGGGAGTTATACCAACTCTTAACAATAATTAGACTCTTTGGCATGGAAATCGTTCGGGGGGAGCGCCATTTCAGGGCCAAAGGCCCGACCCATACCAGCCTGGGGCGCAGCCCCAGGAAACACGCCCCAGGGCGCACAGGGCCAAAGGCCCGCACCATCCCATATGCCGGGGAGGGTACGGGCTTTCAGCC
>CAIYQA010000214.1 GCA_903928175.1 uncultured Spartobacteria bacterium
AAATACCGCAAACCCGATGGATCGCTTTTCGTTGGATGTGGGCGGGGTCGATCCGCGCACGGGCCGACAGGAATTGATGGGCAAGTTCAAGTTATCCAATGAATATCAGATCGGTGCGGGCGTCGATATGCAGGGGGATATGCGGATGCAATTGCAATACCTGATCCGATTCCGATAAAAAGAGCTCTCCCGATGCACCCCCGGCCCAAACTCCCACTCCTGTTTGCGATGGTCTGCGTGTTGGGGTTTGCTCTCCAGGCGCAATCGCCGGTCGTGCCGCCGGAGACGACACCGTTGCCCGGCATCACGCCTGCGCCTTCCCCACCGGCTCCCCGCATCCGCAGACCCCCGCCCCCGCTGCCCACTCCAATGGCCATCCCGCCGGAGAACGGCCAACCGGCGGAGCCGCCGGTTCCGGAGGTGCCCGAAGTGGTGGAGCCGTATCAACCGGCGCTGCCACTGACTGAGCCGTCCACCCAACCGCCGGTCCTCACGCGGCTGCACGTCGTGTTGGAGGGGGCCGACCATTTCCGCGCGGATCAGATTCGCATCGCGCTGGCCGACCCGCTTACGGCGATTGAAAAATCGGGCCTTACTCCGGCGCTCGCCGATGACACCGCGTTTTTTCTCGGGGTGTTTTACCGCAAGAACGGCTATTCGCAGGCAGAGGTGAAATGGGCCATCCAACCGCGAAACACGCTGCGGCTGATGATCACCGAGGGGCCGTTTACGCAGTTGGGCACAATCATCTTTCGCGGCAACACGCATGTTCCCGCCGCCACGCTGCTCGGGTATGTCACCGGGGGAACCCGCGAACGGTTTCCAGACAAAACCAAGCCGCTTCCGTATGTCGAAAGCGACGTGCGGGGAGGCGTGGAGCGCATCCGCGGACTGTACCGGTCCGAGGGGTTCCTGGACGCCACGATCGATCCCCCCGCCATCGCGCTCTGGTCGGATAAAAAGCGGGCGGACGTCGTTGTCACCGTTCACGAAGGAACGCAGTATCATTTCGGGAAAATCAGCTTCGAGGGGGACATCATTTTTTATCCGCAGCGCGCATTGCTCAAGGAAATGGAGGTGTTCACCGCCAAACCGTACACGCCGCTCGCGCTGACCAACCTGGAGCGGAAAATCGATTATTTTTACCGCACGCGCGGCTATTTCAATGTGCAGGTGAGCAGCGAGAGCGACCCGGCGCAGGCGGTCAACGGCTTTGTGGACGTGAAATTTTTCGTGCAGGCCGGGGATGTGTATCGCTTCGACGGCGTTACGCAGAGCGGCTTGAAAAAGCTGAGCCCGAGTTTTCTCCCCAACCGGTTCAAGGCGCTCAACGGAAAGACATACAACCCCGATACGCTGGAGGAATACTATCGCAAGCTGATGGGGACCGGCCTTTTTTCCAACCTCAAACTCACGCAAACGCCGCTGCCCAATCACGAGGTGGAACTTCATTTTGACGTGGAGGAGGCCAAGGCGCGCGAACTGGGCTTCTCCATCGGCTACGCGAAGCTTGAAGGGTTGATCCTTGGATCGCGCTATGTGGATCGCAATCTTTTCGGCGACGGGCGCCCGCTGCAAATCGATGCGGAGGTCGCCCAGAAACTGCTCCGGGGCGAAGCGATGTACACCGATCCGTGGTTTTTGGAATCCGAAAACACGCTGCGCACGCGGCTCTTTGCATTGACCCAGGAGCTTGACGGCTATTCCAAAACAGAGACCGGATTGCGCCCCGAGCTCTCCCGAAAATTCGGCAACAACCTGGAGCTTGCCGGGTTTATCCTCACGCGCGACGTGCAGATCGCCAATAACGGGATCGACCCCCAGGAAGTCGGCCCCACCAATTACCGGGCCGATAGCATGGGGCTTTCCGCGACTTACGACACGCGAGACAGTGTGCTTAATCCCCACCGCGGCTATGTCGTCAATGCCACGGGGGATTTTGCGACCAACATTCTCGGCAGTTCGCTGGAGTTCCTGCGGGCAACCTTTCGGGCTTCCTATTACCTGCCAGTGGGAACGGAATCGCTGCTCGCGGCGGGGGTGCGCGGCGGTGTGATCGATCCGCTCGGCTCCAGCGAAGACCTGCCGATTGATGAACGCTTCTTCAACGGCGGCGCGCGGACGGTGCGCAGTTTTAACGAGCGCACCCTGGGGCCCAAAGACCGCCATGGATTCCCGGTGGGGGGTGAGACGTTCACTGTCGCTAACGTGGAATTTGTCACGCCGGTCCGGGATAACATCGATTTCGCGCTCTTCGCCGATGCAGGTTCCACGGGACGCCGGATCGAGTCCGGCTTCGGTCAGACGGGATTCGCCATTGGCCCGGGGCTCCGTTATCGCCTGCCCATCGGGCCCATCCGGCTCGATTACGGCTGGAACCCGGCGCGCCGCCCCGGCCAGCCCAGCGGAGCCATTCACTTTAGCTTTGGGTTTGCGTTTTGATCGAGGCGCCTCGGGAATTTTAAACATGCCGCTCCCTTCCTGGCTTACTCCGGCTGAAATGGCCGCCCGCTGCCGCCATTTGCCCGGCCTGGTATTCTTTGACACGGCGTTGGATGCCGCGCAGGACGGGGCGGTTTCCTATGTGGCTGCCGAGCCTGCATTGATCCTGATCGGACGCACCGATGCGGACTGGGCGGCGCTGCGCGACGCAGTGGCTGGGCGCCAGGTCTGCGCTGCTTCGCAAGGCGCTCTACCAGGTGGGTTCGCGGCAGGTTGGGTGGATTACGATGGGGCGTTTTGCTTTGGGTTTTACGACCGGTTGCTCGCATACCGGCACGCGGAGAAAGCGTGGATTTCGGTGGGCGGCGCGGATGCGGCTTGGGGCGGATTGCGGATGCGCGCAGGCGAGACCCCGGAGCCGGGGGAGCGGGCAAGCTGGAGTTTGGGCGCGGGGTTTCAACCCGGGATGCCGCGTGCGGATTTCGTGCGGCGGGTGGAGCGGGCGCAGGAATACATTGCCGCCGGGGATATTTACCAGGTGAATCTCTCCCACCGTTTGAGCGCTCCGTGGAAGGGCGGCGAGCCGTTCGCATTTTATGAAGCATTGCGCCGCGCTTCGCCCGCGCCGCACGCGGCCTTCCTTGCGCTCCAAGGGCGCTCGGTGCTTTCTTCTTCCCCGGAATTGTTTTTAAAAATCAGCGGTCGCCGGATTTGGACCCGCCCCATCAAAGGCACGCGCCCCAGGCGCACCGACCCGGCTGCGGACGCGGCCAGCGCGGAGGAGCTTGTCGCGTCGCCCAAGGAGATGGCGGAGTTGATCATGATCACCGATCTGGAGCGCAACGATTTGGGGCGGGTTTGCACGTTCGGCTCCGTCGCTGCGACCGAGTTGCTGAAGCTGGAATGTTTTGAGCAGGTGTTCCATTTGGTCTCCACGGTGGAGGGGCAGTTGCGCCCGGAGGTGGATCCTGTCACCGCGCTGCGCGCGTGTTTTCCCGGCGGCTCCATCACCGGCGCGCCCAAGAAACGGGCGATGGAAATCATCGCCGAACTCGAGCCCGAGGCGCGCGGGCTCTACACCGGGGCTATCGGCTATTTCGGGTTCGACGGCGAGAGCCAGTTCAATATCGCCATCCGCACGGTCGTGATCGAGGACGGCACGGCGCACTTCCATGTCGGCGCGGGGATTGTGGCGGATTCCCAGCCGGAACACGAATGGCAGGAGACGCTGGACAAAGCGGCAGGCATCCTGCTCGCAGCGGCGCAAGGTTACTAGGCTGGGAAGTGTTTCACGAATTGCGGGTGAAGAAAATCTGGAACTCAGGAACTCAAGAAGATTCAGAAAGGGAACGACTGTTGCCCTTTTCGGTCTGCATTCCATTGGGTTCCGCACCCTCTTTTTGGGGTTACCTATGTTCTGACTGCGCCCCTTTCCTGGTTTCCTGGATTCCTGATTTTCTTTT
Source organism: uncultured Spartobacteria bacterium (assembly GCA_903928175.1). GTDB lineage: Bacteria > Verrucomicrobiota > Verrucomicrobiia > Chthoniobacterales > Chthoniobacteraceae > UBA695. The sequence goes on from CAIYQA010000214.1 coordinate 3,906, forward strand.
GCCTTCTCCTGAGTTCCTGAGTTCCAGATTGGTTTTATAATTCGTAAATACCTCCTAAGCGCGGCCTGTCGCTCCGCAGCGAATCCGTTGTGCAATGCCGTTGACGATGACACGCGCGGTCGGGTTCCTCAGCCTTGCGGCTGGGGTGGCGGGGTGCTGTTCTCCGCAACTGCCCTGCGTTTCAGGGAAGATGCGGCCGCATCCGATCTATGTGGACCCGGAGGCGTTTTGCGCCCTGGAACAGCAGATCGACTGCCTCAACCATCGGTTCACGCCTTATGAAGTCGCGATGGATCGGTGTGTGCTTCCCAAGCGCGTCTGCAAAAGGGTTATCGATATCGACAACGACTTGCAGCATGCCAATGCGGAGATGATCAGCCGGGAGGTGGCTCCGGAAAAAATCGTGCGTCAGCTGGCCCGCATCGAGTCGGATTTAAGCTGGGTCGAAGCGCGCCTTTGCGTGGAGACCCCTCCCAACGCCTGCTGCAAAAGCCCGCGCGCCATGGCCGCTTCGCTGGATGCCCAGCTTGCCGCCACGCGAAACCGGAACCGCCTTCCTGCCAGGCTACCCCTGGCCGAAACTGCGGATTCCATCGGCAACAAATTGGACGCCAATACAGACCAGCATCAGGCCCATGAAGCGGGTCAAGGCATCGAGCCCATGCGGGTTCAGCCGCCGGGCAACCCGCATTGAGGCCCGCAGGATCAGGAGCGAGAGCCAGGCCACCGAAAGGATTGCCAGGGCGACGACCAGGTAGCCGGTCGCTTTTTCACCCCAGTTGGGGAGGGTGGTGATTTTGGTGGAAAATCCCATGATCACCGCGATCGAGCCCGCACCCGTCAAGCTCGGGAACGCCAGCGGGATCAAGGTGTAATCGGTTTTCCCGGCCGCGCGCGGATTTCCCGTCGCCGCGCTGGCTTGTCCGGGAAAAAGCATGTGAAAGCCGAGATAGGCGACGATCAGCCCGCCCGCGATGCGCAGCGCGGAAATCGAAATACCAAAAAACTCCAGCAGCACGCCGCCCAACAGGAGGGAGACCAGCATGATGACGACCGCGTTGCGCACCACCAGGCCAGCCTGGCGCCGACGTTCCGCGGCGTCGAGCCCCGCCGTGAGGCTCAGAAAAAGGGGCACCGCGCCGAACGGGTTCACGATGGGAAACAAACCAGCGAATGCGGCGAGGAAAGATCCGACGACGAGACTCAAGGAAGGAGTGACAGCCATGTTGCGCGCCAATGTAACGCACGTCTCGCAACTCGCAACCTGACCAGTGGAAGAATAGCCGCAAAAAGGCGCAGAAGGCGCAAAACGGAAAGAAGGATGGCCCGCGCTGCCTGCCAGGAAAACAGCTTTTTACTTTTGTGCTTTTTGCGGCTATTCTTCTGAATCGTCGCGCCAAAGCAGGAATCCGAGCGCAACCAGGATTGCGAAATCGCGGGTCAGCGCCGCGCCGTAATGGGCTTTGCCGTCCCCCAGGCCAAAACAGCCGCAATCGATATTCAGGCCGCGCAACCAGGCGGTGAGGAGCGCCACGATGAATAGGCACACCAGAGCGCCCAGCAGCGCGAGCGCTCCGGCGTGCAGGCGTTTGAGCGCCAGGGCCGTTCCGCAAAAAATCTCCAGGTAAGGCAGGAAAAACGCCGAGGCCACCGCCGCCGGGTAAGGTAATATTTGGTAATTCTCAATGGATTGAAGAAACGACACGGGATCAAGCGCCTTGCGCCCGCCCGCATAAAGAAACAAAACGCCGAGCGCGATCCGCAGTGCGGTTTTACCCCGACGCGTCATTTGCGTTTCCATACGTTCCAGCCTCCATGCAGCACAAACACCGGGCCGAGTCGGAAATCCCGGAGCCGCGCGGCCACTTCGCGGCTGGCCTGGGCGCCCGGCGCGCTGCAATAGACAACAGCCGTCCGTTCAGGCTCCCATTTCTCAAGCACTCTGGTGACAAGGGCTTCCCACTCTTCCGTGTTGAGCAGGAGCGCGCCGGGGATGTGCTCGTTGCGGTATTCCGCCTCGGAGCGAGCATCGATCCAGAGCGGGGGCGGTTGGCGTAACAACGCGTCGGCCAATGCGATTTCCCCTTCCTGGATGACATTCGGGCCATCCAAGGAGATCGAAAACGCTGCGACCGTTGCTGCCAATCCCGAGGCGAGCAAAAGGATGCCCGCCTGTTTCAGGACGGTTTGCCATTGTGGGAGTCGGGCCATCTTTGCGCACATCTCCGGCTCTCAAGGGCCCTTCACCTGCGCATACGCCTGGAATGTCCGCGGCTCGTTGGAGCGCGTCACCGCTTGGATGTTCAAGACTGCCGTCGCCTTTTTTGCCGTTCCGTCGGGCGTGACGCTGATCTTGTATTCGGACTGCTCACCCACCGGTTCCAGCGTCGTGGCGAACTTGGGGTCGCTGGACGAAACCCGCGTCAACCGGACTCCCGGGGGGAGTTTCACGCTAATGGTTTTTGGACGTGGCGCTTCCCCCGCGCGCCAGAACACCAGCGACGGTTCCAGTCTGGCGGGCTCGCCGATGTGCGTCACCAGCGTTAAAAGCGTCGCAGGGTTTTCCCCGCGGACATCCACGCGAATGGACTTCGCCTGATCCCCTTTGCGCGATCCCAGGGTGAATACGGCGGTGATGTGGCCCTTTTCCCCCGGTTGATAACTCTTTTTTTCCAGGGCGGCGGTCGTGCAGCCACAACTCGGTTTCACGCGATCAATCACCACCGGTTTTTGGCTGGCATTTGTGAAATTGAAATCGGCCCGGGCTGTCTTTTCCGTCGGGCCGGGTTGCAACTCGATGACTTTCTTGTCCCAGCGCAACGCCGATTGCGCCTGGGCGCAAGTGAGCATCCCAAGCAGGGCCAAAAAGGGGAAAAATAGGTGATTCATTTCCAACGGAATCGACGCAGGAGAGCCGTTTCGCCGGAAAAAACTGCGCCATACCTCCCGAAATTTGCAAACGCTGGCCATCGACCCGCAAGCGGGGGCTCCGTGGGACTTCCCGGATTTGCTTGCCGTCCCGCTTTTATCGAGCATAGTAACCCCCTCGAACGGGCAAAACCGTTCATCCCGGGGTGTAGCTTAGCTTGGTAGAGCGCCTGGTTTGGGACCAGGAGGTCGGAGGTTCAAATCCTCTCGCCCCGATTTTTTCGCTAGAATTTGCGCAGCAGGGCAAGCATTTCCCTCAACCGCTCGACAGGAGCCGAGGCGGCCAGGCGCGGAAATTTTCCATTGAGCAAGATGTAATCGCCGCCGCGCGTGAGCATCAGCTTGCGGTCGCGCACTTCCACGCGCGTGATCTTGCGCGCCGTTGCCACGAGCCGCACCGCCGTGAACAGGAACAGGTTTTCTGCGGCTTCAGGAAGCCGCCCAAACCGGTCGCGCCAGACGCCGCGCAGCCGGTCGAGCTGTTCCTGTGTGGCGACTTCCGCCAGCGCCCGATAGGCTTGGATGCGTGTTTGCGCTTCGGAAATGTAGCTTGCGGGAAGGAAGGCCGGGGCCGCTGATTCCGGCGCTTTAAACCATTCGGCTTCATTGGTGGTGACAAAGTCGAGGCTGACGGGGAGTTCCACGCGCGGCTGAACTTTTTCGCCCTTGAGCTTCGCGACGGCTTGCTTGAGCAACTGGCAGTAGAGATCAAACCCGATGGCGACGATGTGCCCGCTCTGTTTTGTGCCGAGGATATTGCCCGCGCCCCGAATTTCCAAATCGCGCATGGCAATCTTGAATCCGGCCCCGAGCGAGGAATACTGTTTGATGGCGTTGATCCGCTTGCGCGCTTCGCCTTGCATGAGGTCGCGCGGGATCATCAAATAAGCATACGCCTTGTGCTGGGCGCGGCCGACGCGGCCCCGGAGTTGGTAGAGATCGGCGAGCCCGAAGCGGTCGGCCCGGTCGATAATGATCGTGTTGGCGTTGGGGATATCGAGGCCGCTCTCGATAATCGTGGTGGAAAGCAGCACGTCGGCTTCGCCTTCCACAAATTGCCGCATCACCTCTTCCAACTCGTGTTCATCCATGCGGCCGTGGCCTACGAGGATGCGCGCCTTGGGGATCAGCTTTTTGAGCTTGGTCGCCATGAGCTCGATGGTGCCGATCCGGTTGTGCAGAAAATAGACCTGCCCCTGGCGGGCCATCTCGCGCACGATGGCGTCGCGAATGATCCGCTCGTCGTAGCCGCAGATGATCGTCTCTGTGGGGATGCGGTTCTGCGGCGGCGTCTCCAAGATGGACATGTCGCGCGCCCCCATGAGCGAGAGATACAGCGTGCGCGGAATGGGCGTTGCGGAAAGCGTGAGCACATCCACGAGTTTAAACAGCTCTTTGAATTTCTCCTTGTGGAGAACGCCGAACCGCTGCTCTTCATCAATCACCACGAGCCCGAGATTCTTGAATGCCACGTCGCGGGAGATGAGGCGGTGGGTGCCGATGACGATGTCCACCGAGCCGTCCTTCAACCCTTCAACCACCTTGCGCTGTTCGCCCGGCGTGCGGAACCGGCTCAGGCATTCGACGGTGATCGGGTAATCGCTCATCCGCTCGCGGAAATTTTGGTAATGCTGCTGCGCGAGAACCGTCGTCGGCACCAAAACCGCAACCTGCCTGCCGCCCATCACGGCCTTGAACGCCGCTCGGATGGCCACCTCGGTTTTGCCAAACCCGACGTCGCCGCAGATGAGGCGATCCATCGGCTGCTCGCCTTCCATGTCGGCCTTGGCCGCTGCGATCGCGGTGAGCTGGTCCGGCGTTTCCTTGTAAACAAAGGAGCGCTCAAATTCGTTCTGCCATTTGTTGTCGGGCGGGAAGGCGAACCCGACGGCGCTCTCGCGCTCGGCATGGACCGCGAGCAGTTTCGCCGCGTAGTCGAACACGCTCCGCTGCGCCTGGTTCTTGGCCTTGGCCCATTTGGCATCGCCCAGTTCGCTCAACTGCGGGTTGCGTTTGCCGACACCGACATAGCGCGATACCAAGTACGATTGCTCCAGCGGCGCGTATAGCTTCGCGCCGTGGGCGAACTCCAGCACGAGCACCTCCTCTTCCGCGCCGTCGGCTTTGGCGAATTTCTCCAGGCCGAGAAACAGCGCGATGCCGTGTTCGAGATGCACGACGTAGTCGCCTTCGTTGAGCTCGGAAAAATCAATCTGCGCCCGGTGCGTTTGTTCCCGGGCGCGGAGCAAGGCGAGGCGGCGGGCACGGGTGTTGCGGTAGCGGCCGAACAACTCGGCGTCGGAAAGCACGGCGAGCTTCGCGGCGGGAAAAGTGAACCCGTGGGCAATCGCGCCGATGGCCAACTCCATGCCGCGATGCGTCAACAACGGCTCCGGTAACAGATCGCGAAACCGCTCCACTTCCCCTTCGTTGTTGCAATAAATCGTGACCTGCCAGCCCTGCTCCAGCCAGTGCGTGAGCTGCCGCAGGAACCGTTCCCGCTGTCCGGCTTCGATGACCAGATCCCCGGCCTCGAACTCGCCCAAACCGTGCGGGAAAAAAGCCGCCGAAAAATCTTCCACCTCCGCGCCGGGAGCCGCATCCGAGGTGATCGAGACGCTCGCCCAGTCGATGCCCGCCTGCACATCAATGACGAGGTCGGCCTCTTTGATGTAGTCGCGCACCGTGCATTGGCGGGCTTCCCCGGCTTCGCCGAGCATTACGGAAACTGTCTCGCTCGGAGCGACGGAAGTTTGCGCATCGAGATCGAAAAACCGGAGCGACTCGATCACGTCGCCGAAAAATTCCACGCGCACCGGGAGCGTATGCTGCCACGAGAAGAGATCGACAATGCCGCCGCGCACGGCGTATTGCCCGCGCAACGCGACTTGCGGCACGCGCTCATATCCTGCCGCCGAGAGCTTGGAAATGAGCGCCTCAAGCGATACCGCATCGCCGCAGGCGAGTTCCAATGTAAGCCGCCGCATCCCTTCCGGCGTGGGGGCGGAATCGTTGAGCGAAGCGGCGGTCAAAAGAACGAGCGCGCTTTTTGAGCCCGCCACCTGTTCGAGTGCCTGGAGGCGGTCGGCGGCGACTTCCGGATCGGCAAAGGTGTTTTCGGCAAGCGCGATTTCCACCTCCGGCAGGAAAATCAGCTCGGGATGCCAGTTGAGAAGCTCGTTGTGCAACTGCTCCTGGCTGCGCACCGTCGGCGCGACAATC
>CAIYQA010000215.1 GCA_903928175.1 uncultured Spartobacteria bacterium
AGGGTACGGGCTTTCAGCCCTGAATTTGGCTCGCATCGAAGTCCTTGGCCTGCGCTTCGCTCCAGCCAAGGCTGGTATGGAACCACACCTTCGGTGCTCAAGAACTGGCAAAAGTCGGATTGTTTCAAAGAGATGGTATTAGACAGCCTCACTTGTCCGCTTTCCCCAGTCGCGCTTCCGGCGAGCGGAACGGATCGAAGGCCACTTCGGAACCATCGGCTTTCATTTGGTAAACCATCTGCATCAAGACCCCGAGCCGACCTTTGGGCCAGCCACGGGTGGCAAACCATTGCAGATATTCGGCGGGAAGTTCGTGGAGATGCCGCCCGGCGCAGCGCCCGAAGGGCATGACGGTGCGGGCGATCTCTTCCAGTTCCGCCGCCGCTCGCGCGCGGAGGGCGTCGGCTTCAGGATCAAGTGGGGCGGTCATCGGATGTTTCGGATTTTCATGAACACCGGGCTTTAGCCCGGTGCTTCATACTACGTAGACCGCAGCCGTTTCAACGGCTTTAAATCCGTAGCAAGATAAGCCGTTGAAACGGCTCTCAACGCGCACGGGATCATCACCGGGCTGAAGCCCGGTGTTAATGAGATTCGCAGTATTCGGCTGTTCATAAAACTCACTGCTTTGGCAGAGAAATTTTTTGAATACTTCCCTTAACATCCTCTCAATTTCATCATGAACGCGAAGGTGCGGTCGGTGTGGCCGGGCAGGCCTTCGTGGCCGAAGTCGGGGTAAATCACCAGTTCCTTGGGGGCGGTGATTTTGTTATAGGCGGCGAACTGGCTCGACGGCGGGCAGATCGTGTCCATCAGGCCCACGGCCATCATCGTCTCGGCTTTGATGCGCGGCACCAGAAACTGCAAGTCGATGTAGCCCAGCCGGGTGAAGATTTCCTGCTCGCGCGCATGCGTGGGATCAAAGAGCCGGAACCAGGTGCGCAATTCCTGGTAGGCGTCCTTGGCCAGGTCCATTTCCCAAACGCGCTGGTAATCGCACAGGAAGGGGAAGATCGGCGCGGCCCGTTTGACGCGTGGCTCCAACGCGGCGCAGGCGATGGTGAGCGCGCCTCCCTGCGAGCCGCCCATCGCCCCAACACGGTCGGCATCGACTTCGGGGAAGTTCATCACGATGCGCGCCAGTTGTGCGGTGTCCAAAAAGATGTGGCGAAAGAGGAGGTTCTTCGGGTTGGGATCGTCCAGGCCCCGGATGATGTGGCCATGGTGGGTGTTGCCTTTGATTTGGAGGTTGTCCTCGCTGGGACCGCCCTGGCCGCGGCAATCGAGCGCCGCCAGGCAGAACCCTTCGGAGACATACGCGAGCTTGTCCGTCCAATCCCCCGCGTTGCCGGTGTACCCATGGAAGGAGAGGACGGCGGGAGCCGGAGCAGTCAGGCCGCGCGGACGGACATATTTGGCGTGAATGCGCGCGCCACCCACGCCGGTAAACCAGAGGTCGTAACACTCTGAGTTGCTGAGGGGGAGCGTCTCGTTGCGGCGGAGTTCGACCTGGGGATCGACGGCATCGAGTTCGCGCAGGGAGTCGTCCCAGTAGGCGTCGAAATCGGCGGGACACGGGTTGATTCCGCCATAGACGCGGAGTTCGTCGAGGGGTTTATCGATGAGCGGCATGGGGTAATCATTCCCAAAACCTCCCCCAGTGCAAGCGGGAAGCAGCCGAGGGGGGCGCGCAGGGTGCGAAAATCAATGCGCGTTCTTGGAAGGGAATATCACCTTCCATGCTGTGCGGGCGATGATCTCGATATCCAACAGCAGCGACCAGTTCTCCAGGTAATCGAGATCGCTGCGGACGCGCAGGATCACATCCTGGTCGGAGAGGATTTCGCCCCGCAGGTCGCGCACTTGCGCCAGGCCGGTGATTCCCGGTTTAATAAAAGTGCGCACGCCATAGGAGATCATTTTCTGGCGGAACAAATCGTCGTGCTGGCGCATGTGCGGTCGCGGGCCGACGACGCTCATCTCGCCTTTGAGCACGTTGAGGAATTGCGGCATTTCGTCCACGCTCATTTTGCGCATCCAACGTCCTGCGGAGAAGATCCGCGTGTCGTTTTTCTTGGCTTGCACCGCTTCGTCCGGGTTGTTGGGGTGCATGGTCCGGAATTTATAGAGCAGGAAATCCTGCCCTTGCATGCCGGTGCGCAATTGATGGAAAAAGAGCGCTCCCGGAGATTGCCAGCGATGGAGCAGCCAGACCAGGAGGCTCAGCGGAGGCAGGATCAGCACAACCACTGGCAGGGAAATCGCGACATCCACCGCCCGTTTGACGAGGCGGTTCAAGGGCGATTCCAGGGGTTCAAGATGGAAGCTGATGAAATGAATGCCGTCCTCTTCGACCATGGAAATGCGGCGCCCGAGCATTAATTCGTAATCGTTGGCGAGCAGCAGCCGGATTCCCATGCGCTGGCAGGTGTTCGCCAGATGATTGACGACGACCGGCGAATGGGGCACATCCACCGCGATCACCTGCGTGGCCGAGACGCGCCGGATATGATCCTCCAAATTGGCGATGGAACCCAAGTGCGGGAGATTGCTGGTCGATTCCGCGCTGGAGCCGTCTGTGACGGCCCCCACCAATTTTACTCCATAAAGAACCTTGGCGGTGAGCCACTCGTTCAGGCGGGTGACCCCCCTGCGAGACCCCAGCAGGATGGTGTTTTGCACATAGTTACCTGAGAAGACAAAACGCGCAAGCCACAGCGGAAAATAGCGGTTGCTGCAAAGCATCAGCAGGTAGAAAACCGGGATGAAGCTAAAGATAAATTCCCGGGAAATGGTCTGGTGCTTGAAGGCCACCAGGAAAAGCAGGAGAACCAGCAAAACGGTCACGGTCTGTCGAAAGCTGATGCCGCAGTTGGCCACAAACTTTAGATTCAGGAAATCGGTCTTCCGGTTGGCCGTGCGCAAATGATCGATCACGACGCCAGCCCCCACCAGGGCGGCGTATTTCAGGAAGAAGAAAGTGTTCATCGGGGCGCCTTCGTAGCTGGTCAGGCGCTCAAATATCCGAATCCATATGCCGAAACCCGCGACAGCGGCCATCGCCTGAAAGGCGCAATGGAGGGTCTGAAGGCCCCGTGCACGGTAAAGTATCATTCTGCGCAGTTTAGCGCATTCTACTCTTGCACGAAGCAATTTTTTCTCAGGACGAAAAAATGTTTCAAAAAATCACTTTTTCCCGCCGGATTTTTGTTGTTCGAAGAGGGTGCGCCAGTAGTCCAAGCGTTCCTTGACGCGCCGTTCGTGGCCGTTCTCGGTCGGTTGGTAATAGACTTTCCCCTCCGGCAGGTAGGCTTGGGGAACGTAGCCGCCTTCGTAATCGTGCGCGTATTTGTATCCCTCGCCGTGCCCGAGTTTCTTTGCGCCTTTATAATGGGTGTCGCGCAAGTGCGCGGGTACCGGCAGTGTGATTCCCTGCTTCACGTCGGCGAGTGCGGCATCCACGGCTTCGTAGGCTTTGTTGCTCTTGGGAGCGGTCGCCACGTAGATCGCCGCGTGCGCCAGCGGGATGCGCGCCTCGGGCATGCCGATAAACTCCACGGCCTGCTGTGCCGCCACCGCCAGGACGAGCGCTTGGGGATCGGCCATGCCGACGTCTTCACTGGCGCAAATGACGATGCGCCGCGCGATGAACCGGATGTCTTCCCCAGCGTAAAGCATCTTGGCCAGCCAATAGACGGCGGCATCGGGATCGCTCCCGCGCATGCTCTTGATGAAGGCGCTGATGGTGTCGTAATGCTGGTCGCCGTCGGCGTCATACACGACGGCCTTGCGCTGGATGCTCTCCTCGGCGACGGCCAGCGTGAGGTGAACAACGCCTTGCGCGTCGGGCGGGGTCGTCAGCACGCCCACTTCCAGGGCGTTGAGGCATTTGCGGGCGTCGCCGTCGGCAGTCACCGCCAGGTGCATCAACGCGTCGTCATCCGCCTGCGTCCGGGTTTGGCCCAAGCCGCGCACGGGATCGGCCAGCGCCCGGCGCATCAAGGCACAAAGCTGTTCGGGGGCGATCGGTTCGAGTTGGAACACCTGGGAGCGGGAGACCAGCGGGCTATTGACGTAGAAGAACGGGTTGTGGGTGGTGGCGCCGATCAAGCGGATCACGCCGCTTTCCACGTCGGGCAGGAGCACGTCCTGCTGGGCTTTGTTGAAGCGGTGGATTTCATCGACAAAAAGGATCGTCCGCTGGCCGGAGGTCTCCCTGCGATTGGCGGCGCTGGCCACCACGCGGCGGATATCGGCCACGCTGCTTTCCACCCCGCTAAGGCGCTCGAATTTGGAGCGCGTGGAGAGGGCGATCACTTGGGCAAGGCTCGTTTTGCCGACGCCGGGAGGGCCGTAGAAGAGGACGGAGGAAATGCGGTCGGCCTCGATGGCGCGCCGCAGCAGCTTTCCCGGTCCGAGGATATGCTCCTGGCCGACCACCTCATCGAGGGTCTCCGGGCGCATCCGGGCGGCAAGCGGCGCGGAGGCCGGAACGGGTTTCACCCCGGCCTGGGCTTCATCACCCTCGGTTGCAAACAAATCTGGCATGGAAAGCAACCTACCTGCTCGGAGCGCGGGGAGCAAGGAAGGGGTTTGAGGTGGGGTGTTGTGGTTTAGCTCAGGGGTTTAAACATCGATCTACGCCCGCTTTGCAACGGTCATACCGCAGACGGTATCACCGCACACGAGCCTTTTTGTTGGCCCCACCAAAATCCATTCTCCAAGACCCCTGCATCGCTTTGCTTTTTAAACGAGGCCATTGCCCTGCTTCGCAATGAAAACCAGGCCAACAAAACCACTGACCGCAAAACTCTCCTAACCTGAAATCATACCATCCCTCGTATTGAAAGGCGGACTCAATGACCTGATACTCTGCAATCGTTGACCTCACATCAATTCGTAAGTCGTTCAGAGAAAAAACCACCCGTTCATGTTCGACCAAAAAAACCGGCCTGCACCTGTTGAACTTGATATAACAACCATCCAGCGAACCCTTCACAACAGAACAGCAAAGAGTCTCGCCTTCTTTCATTGTCCCAATAAACGTTCCACCTGAATACCGGGATATTTGCAGCAGAAAACCCTCACCGCAAACGCTGGCAGACGGTTCATCTCGAAGCGACCCATAGTGTATCCCTCTCCAATTGCCAACCACCGGGACTCTGTGAAAACGATGCATTTAATCAAATCGAGATTGAAAGGTTAACACGCTTACGTGTGGCATAGAAAAGTCTCTTCACACGTCGGACAATGAACGGAAATCTTTTTACCAAGGAGTGGTATTCTCAGGGGTTGAGAACAGAAGGCACAAGCGAAAGTCATTTTTTCAGGGCGGGCAGTTTGTGCCGTGTTCCGAAAGCCGCTGACAAGGGCATCGAAAGTTCGGGTAAATATGCTTGGCGGAGCGAAAGGCGGCTTGCTCAGTTCTGACCTAAGGCGTCGCCGTCCAGTGCGATACCCCGACATCGGCAAACCACGATTTACAAGCGGGGTTTGTGCGACACGAAAAAAAGCGTCTCGTTTGGCCTGAACATAGCCAAACTCGTCCACGGAAATGTAGCCGAAATGTTTTGTTTGGGTTGTAACGACATTGCCAGAAGTGGTGGTCGTTTGACTGGAACCGTTAAGGATGGCCGCACCGCATCCGAGAAATGCGGCCGTCGTATCAGTTAAGACCTCATTGAAAAAAACGGGCTCTACTCGAATCCCTGCCTGATAGAGAAAAATATGTGCCACCTCGTGCGATAAAATGGCTACCGTGGGGTTCAGGGCATGGCGGTAATCCGAGTGGAGTTCCACAAAAAACTCGGATGACGGCGAGAGTTCCACTCGCCCTGGCACCGTCATATCAGACCGAAAGGTGACGATAACCGCAGAAACTGAAATCCTGTAATGATAGGCAAGGTGATGAGCAATCTTTTGGACGCGAATCACAGGGTCGTCCCCTGGATTGTTGTCACGGGGCGATAACTCGAAGTTGGTTCCAAACTGGCGAATGCGGGCAGGCGTGAGTCTGAGATAGAGTTCTCTCAGCGAACGATTAACGAGAGCAAGATTTGCAAAACCTCGTGGTTCAGAACTCATTCGGCTTAATTTTTTCTGTGCGTAGATTGCCGTTGATTACCTTGTAGAGCGTGATTGAGTGACCTCTGAGGGTGTTTCCTCTTTGCTCAAATGTGAAGTATTCGCTAGCCTTGCTGTAACTAGCGGCGGGGCCAAATAAGTGGTCGGGTGCGTAACCATACCAAGTTTCGCCAGAGGCGTATTTCACCACGTATGTCCCCAAAGGGACATCAATTTCGGTGGAGTCCCCCCCACGCACGAAGACTGTCAGCACCCACTCTCCCGATATGGCATCGGCAAGTTTCAAAAGGTAATTGCTGCCTCGTGAGGAGATAATTTTGAATGGAGCGATACGTTCCTTTTGGGTGTTAATACGTAATTCGCCAGTAGGTGGTATAGGATATGATTGCAGGGGTTCCGCCACAGTGCGAGGTTGTGCTGGGGGAAGGTAGGTATTGGTTGAAATGCTGGGAGCGGTATTTGATGGCAGGGTTTCCGCCACTGTGCGAGGTTGCGGCGGGGGGAAGTAGGTATTAGTGGAAACGCTGGGAGCGGTATAGGAAGGATTTGTTGACGGACTCGAACTTCCAAACAAGGCCAGAAGCAGTCCGACAACCAACACCACTCCCACAAAAATAGCCAATGTGGGGCCGATAGCCCGTGAATGATTAGGCCGAGCGGCACGGCTATGTCTCTCGTGAAACGTTTGCAAGGGCTTCTTGCATAACCCACATCGATAAATCCCGGATTGGACCTGCTTCCGAAGCCGATTTCTCTGCCCGCAGTGAGGGCAGGCAACCGTTTCCTCGATAACCTCGGCATCAATGTTAATCATAAGCCACATATCCAATCCCGGAACCGGCTCGAAAAATCCTTGGGAATGGCATATGCACAAATATGCTCCTATCGCACCCTGCCCGCCAAGGAAAAATCGATAGGTAGCCACACGGGTATTTCGCGCTTAAGTGGAGTGAGGGCAATGTGCGCGAGGCGTTGAGGCTCCACTCGACGCTCACATCTTCACCACATTCAATCCCTCCAACGCCGCGACTTTGGCCTGGCGGTCGTCGCCGGTGATGAATTCGTCGACCCCCAGCGCAATCGCGGCGGCGACGTGCAGCAAATCCAGGGTGCGCGTCCCATGGGTGCGGCTTTGCGCCAGGGAGATGACTGTTGCGCGTTCAAAGACACCCGGCCATGAGATCGGCGGGCGCTGGAAAACTCCGCTTTCCACATCAGAGCGCAGCGTGTTCAGCGTGGCATTCACGGCGGCCTCGTCCGCCTCGTTGCGAAACACTTTTAATTGGAGTCCGTTGGTGAACTCGATTTCGTGCAGCCAGGTGAAGGCGAGCGGCGATTTCCGGCGCTGAAGGTGGCGGATGAGCGGATCGGTTTTCGCTTCCGGAAAATAGAGCGCCACCAAGGAACTGGTATCGAGGTATCTCATGCAGACGGGGAGGCGAAGTGCAACTTCGCGAGAAAGTGCGTTACCAAGTTCAACTTGGTAACGAGGACGGGGTTGGTGACGGGGCCGGAGTTGGTGACGGGGCCGGAGTTGGTGACGGGGCCGGAGTTGGTGACGGGGCCGGAGTTGGTGACGAGGGCGGAGTTGATGAGGAGTCGATGGGAACTGGTAACGAGGCCGGGGAAACTGGCAAGGAAATTGAGGTGTCTCACAGCCGCTCCCCGCGTTCTTCGATAATGGTCGCGGAGAGGGGCTTGCGAGTTGGTTTTTCACCCCAAATCGCCCGGGACCGGCCCGCAAAATCCGGCAAGGGAGCGGCCACGTTTTCCGTGAATGTGGCCACCAGTTTCGCCACCGGCTTGTTCCGGCGCGTGATTTGCACTTCCTCGCCTCGCGCAACCCACGCCAGGACATCGTTCAGGTGGTGTTGGACTTCTCTGACGGTGGCGGTTTTCATGTATAACACTATGACGCACATCGCGCCTTTTGTCAACTTCCTTCAGTATCTGAGATTTTCCTGGCCTTCGCAGATCCGTGGTTTTCCTTGTTTCCCAGGTACTATCTACATCCACGCTTTCGAGGCAGGAGCCTCGCAGACAAGTGCGTTCCCAGGCTGGAGCCTGGGAACGAGGCGGAACTTGATTCAGGAGTCGCCTGTTGGAGCAATTTTACTCACACGAAGGCACGAAGCCACGAAGGCACGAAAAAAGAATGATGAAGCCGTATTTTTTCCTGATTTCCTGAGTTCCTGATAAATTGCTCCTGTTCTCGCCGCAATCTGCCGCTTCTTCCTTGCGAGGGCTCCCCGGGTTCTATAGATTCCGCAAACCGCACTCCTCCCGCCCTTCACCCATGTATCTCCAGTCGCTCGAAATCATCGGCTTCAAGTCGTTCGCCTCCAGGACCGTCCTCACGTTCGACAAGGGCGTGACGGTCATTGTGGGACCCAACGGGTGCGGCAAGAGCAATGTGCTCGACGCGGTGCGCTGGGTGCTGGGCGAGCAGTCTGCCAAGGCGTTGCGCGGCGGCGAGATGGTGGACGTGATTTTTTCGGGCACCGATTCGCTGCCCGCGCTGGGCATGGCTGAGGTCTCCATGACGTTCGCGGATTGCGAGAAGGACCTCGGCGTGGCCTGGAATGAAGTGACGCTCACCCGCCGGGTGTATCGGGACGGCCAGGGGGAATATTTTCTGAACAAGACGCCGTGCCGCCTGCGCGACATCCATCAACTCTTCATGGACACCGGGGTGGGACGCAGCGCCTACTCGATCATGGAGCAGGGCAAGATCGACCAGATTCTCTCCTCGCGGCCCGAGGATCGGCGCGCGATTTTTGAAGAGGCGGCCGGGATCACCAAGTTCAAGTCGCAACGCCGGGAGGCGCTGCGCAAGCTGGAAGCGACGGAGGCGAACCTGCTGCGGCTCACGGATGTGATCCGGGAGGTAAAGCGGCAGATCGGCTCGCTCCAGCGGCAAGCGGGTAAGGCGCGGCGTTACCAGGCGTTGCTCTCGGATTTACGGGTGCTCGACGCGCACAATAGCCAGCGGCTTTACAAGGAATTGGAGGCCCAGCGCCAGGAGGTTGCCGAAAACAGCCGCATGCTGACTTCCAACCAGGAATTGCGCGAGCGGGATGTGCAGGAGCAGGAGTTGGCTGTGGCCGAACAGCGCCGCGTGTTGGAGCAGCTTGAGGAAAAACTCGTCGGCGCGCGCAATGCCGTCAACGAACTGCGCAACCGCATCACGCAGGGCGAAAGCCGCATCGGGTTCAACAACGAGCGTCTCGCGGAGTTCGCGGCGCTGGTGAAACGCTACGAATACGATATCGCCGCCTCGGAGGAGCGCCTGGCGATGCAGCAGCAGCAGATCGAGCATACGGACCAGGAGCTCGAAGCGCTCCAGCAGGCGCTCGCGGCGCAGGAGGCGCAATTGCAGCAACGGCAATCCTCGGCGGGCGATCTGACCGCCCGGCGGGTGGAGACGGAGCAGCAGCACCAGGCCCTTTTTGCGCAAATCGGCCAGATTGAAAACCGCCTCACCGCGTTGCGCGCGGAGATCGCTTCCTGCGTCAATACGCGCGACGGCTCGCAGGCCCGCATGGCGATCATGGGCGAGGAGATCGAGAAGCTCCGCAACGAGGGGCAGTCTCTGCAAATCCAGGAGAGCGAGGCCGCCGTGCAGATCGAGCAGACCGCCCAGGCGCTGGAGGCGCGCAAGCTGGAATTGGCCGAGATCGAAACCGTCGTGCGCACCACGCAGGCGGAGCTTTCGCTGCTGGACAAGGATCTGCATACGGAGAGCCGCCGGTTGTCGGAGCGCGAGTCCAAGCTCGACGTTTTGCGCCAGCTCAATGCGGATGGCGAGGGATTTTCCGAGGGAACGCAAGCGGTCTTGAAGGGGCTCGATGATCCGTCGTTTTACAAACCGGCAATCCTCGGCGCGCTGGCGCAATTTCTGGAGGTGGGCACGGCGCACATCGTCCCGATCGAAGCCGCGCTGGGCCAGAATTTGCAGGCGGTCGTGATGAAGGAGACGCTGGTGGCCGAGGCGGTCGTAAAGACGCTCTTCACCAAAAAACTGGGCCGCGCCTCGCTCGCGCTGCGCCCGCTTTGGAATCTCCCCTCCTCCTCGCAATCCACCGATTCGCTCACGCTTCCGACCGATGCGCTGGGCTGGGCGGTGGACAAGGTGAAATGCCAGCCGGAAGTGGAACCGCTGGTGCGCCAGTTGCTGGCCGGGGTGGTCATTGTCGAAGATTTGGAAACCGCGCTGCGGCTCGCCGCCTCGGGCCCGGTCGGGCAGTTGGGCCTCGACAGCACGCTGCGCTATCAATTTGTCACCCTCGCGGGCGAGATCGTAACCCGGGAAGGGATCGTCCTGGGCGGCCAGAGCAAGGAGGCCACCGGATCAAGCGTTTTGCAGCGCAAGGCGCAAATCGCCGAACTGGAAACCGAAGCCAACAGCATCCGTTCGGCCCTGGCGGAGATGACGCTGCGCCGCCATGATGTCGCTGCGCGGCTCGAAGCCGCTCAAACCCGGCAACAGCAGGCGCGGGAAGAAGCGCAGACGCTGACCCTTACCCTCACCCATTTGCGTGGGCGCATCGATACCCTGGGCCGCGAGGCGCAGGACACCGAGCGCAAAATGACCAATTTTGGCGCGGAGCGGGATGCCATCGAACGCCGCCACAGCGAAGCGGTCGCCCGGCTGGCCAAGCTGGAGGAAGAAGCCGCGGCGGCCACGTGCGAGATTGTCGAGCTCCAGGCGCGGCAGGGCGGATTGCAAAGCAGCCTGACCGCGTTGCGCGAGGATGAATCGCTCTTCACCAGCGAGCTCAATGAATTACGCGTCCGCGCGGCCACGGAGAAACAGCGTTGCGCCTCCCTGCAAAACCAGCGCCAGCCGATGCATTCGCGGATGGCTGAACTGCGCGAATTGATCGAGCAGCGCCGCCGGGACATCGAAGCCTACACCGAAAAAACCGCACAGCTTGGCGAGGAATCGGAGAACATCAAAGCGGGCACAACCCAAGCCGGAGGCCGCTTGGGAGAAGCCAACGAAGCGGTGGCAAAGCTCCTCAATGAGCGCACGGCGGCTGCCACCCAAGTGGAGGCGCTGGAAAATACCTTGCGGCAGACCCGCCACGATCTCACCCATTGCCACGAGAGCCGCACACAGCTTGAGGTGCGTGCTTCGCAGCTTGCACTGCGCATTGAGGCGCTTTGCGAACGGGTCCAACACCGCTACCAACTCGACATTCGCGTTTTCCAGAGCGACAGCTACACGTTTTCCACCACGGTTCGCGAATTTAAGAAGCGGCAGAAATCAAGCGCGCCAAGCCCGGAGGAGGAGGATCAGGCGCAATTGCCCGTCGAGCTCCAAGCAGAAGTGGAGACGGTGGAAGACGAGCCCCAGACGGTTTCCAGCGATGCCCCCGACTGGGATTTCGTCGAGAGCCTCATCAAGGAGCTCGACGCGAAACTCGAGGCGATGGGACCGGTCAATGTCGAGGCGATCCAGGAGTATGACGAACTCGAAGAACGCTTCAAATTCCTGGAGCAACAAAACAACGACCTGGAAAAATCCAAGGCCGAACTGCTCCAGGTCATCGCCAAGATCAATCAAACCACCAAGACGATGTTCGCGGACACGTTTGAGCAGGTGCGCATCAATTTCCAGGAGATGTTCCGCGAGCTTTTCGGCGGCGGCAAAGCGAGCCTTGTGCTGCTCGATGAGAACGATCCGCTGGAGAGCGGCATTGACATCATCGCCAAGCCCCCCGGCAAGCAGTTGACCTCGATCACACTGCTCTCCGGCGGCGAGAAGACGATGACGGCCGTCGCGCTGCTCTTTTCCATTTACATGGTGAAGCCGTCGCCGTTCTGCATTCTGGATGAAATGGACGCGCCGCTCGATGAATCCAACATCAACCGGTTCATCAAGATCCTCGATCGGTTCGTGTCGCAGAGCCAGTTCGTGGTCATCTCCCACAACAAGCGGACCATTGCCAAGGCGGACATCATCTACGGCGTGACGATGGAAGAGCACGGCGTCTCCAAGCTCGTGGGCGTGAAGTTCACCAAGCGCGAAGAGTCCGGCGAGAGCAATGACATTATCGGCACGGCCAATCCGACCCCGAGTGTCGCCGAAAGTTTCGGCAAGCACGGGAATTTGCATAGCGAACAGGAAACCGGGGGAGTGCCGACGTAGAGCCCCTCGGGGCGGTTTTTGACGCGGCGCACCCTGCGCCCACTTGCGGTTGTGCGGCACGGCTTGTGTAAGTGCCTGCATGAGTACCGTTCATATTTGTCTGAATGACATTTTTGGCGTGGCGGTGGCTTGCGAGGTGATTTTCTATCCCGGAGACACGCCGTTCATCAACGGCGCTGCGTTGGCAGTGTCCGGGGCCCGTTCGATCCGGCTCGATGCCGGGGGCAACGGGGAGGTGGCGCTCCTGCCGGGGCGTTATACCGTGCGGTTTTTGGGAATCACCGGCAACACAGACGCGCTCCAAATTTTAGTTCCCCGTGAAGAGGGGGTTTACCAGCTCGCGGAATTGGTGGGAGGAGAATTGCCGCGGGATTTTCTCCAAAAAAGCAAAAACCTGAGCGATGTGGCCGATCCGGCAACCGCCTTCGAAGCAATCAAGCAGGCGGCCACGGCGGAAAGCGCCGGGGTGATCTGCCTGGCGACGCAGGAGGAGGTGGACGCCGGGACCGATACCACAAAGGCGATCTCGCCGGAGACGTTCGCAAACGCCGCGAAATGGGCGACGGCGGGCGAAGGGGTGAGACTCGTTTCCGTGGCCGATGCAGCGGAACGCCTGGCTTTGGCGGCGACGCAGGTGGCCGTGGGCAATCTGGTGGAGCAGACGGACACGCGCACGGTCTATCAAGTGCTCGATGTCGCGATGCTCAACCAAGAGACGGGGTATGTCGAGATCGGTGTCAGGCCGGCACCGACATCATTGAACACCGCTTTGCTCGCATTCTGGAATCTCGACGAGGAGAGCGGCGTGCGCGTGGACGCGACGGGCAACGGACATGATTTGTCCGACATCAACGGGGCGACTTCCGTCCCCGGCGTCATCGGCAATGCAGCCTATTCGGATGGCAATCAGAGCCTCGGCTCGGGTTATGACTTTGCATTGCGCGATTTCTCGAGCTTCTCGGTGCTTACATGGTTTAAGTGCGCCCCGGGAGAAGGCAATGCGCTGATTAACGACTATGCCGATGGCTGGGGGATTTATGCTACGGGCGGGCCGAGCAGCCCTCCTGCGCTGATTTATTTCTGGAACGGTTCAACCAGCAACGGCACGTGCTATATGCAAGCCCCGACCGATCTGCGCGACAACGCCTGGCATCAAATAGGTCTGGTGCGTAATGGGGATCAATGCACCCTGTATGTGGACGGATTGGCGGTCGAAACCGTAACAGCCACGCTTGACACGCCATTCCCTGTAGATGTCCTGAATTTGCTGGGCAACTATGACGGGAACGATCGCGGCGCGGGCGCGATTGATCTTACGGGGGTGTGGGAGCGGGCGCTTTCGGACGCTGAAGTCGCCGCACTCTATAATAACGGCAACGGACTTGCTTATCCTTTCGCATGAACACACTGAATCTTACCCAAATCATCGCAGCAGTGGACGCCGCCTTCCAGGCAACGCTCGCGCTGCCGCAGCCGCAGCGGGTCGCACCGCATGCCGTCGGCGACAATGTCACCCTGCGAACGGATGTTTACACCTGCAAAAAAGGCGCGGGTTTTGTCGTGGCCGCCGTGGTCGCTCTTCCGTGGCGCAAGCTCGTCATCGCCAAACAGCACGGGCCAGAAACAAGGCGTGAGCAGCCCGCGCCAACGCTGGCATGTCTCGTGAAGGAATGCCAGGAGGCGCGCGCAAAACGCTATGATGCGGAGGCCTCGGTGTTCGACCTCGCCGACGCCGAGACCAAACTGGCCTCGCCCGACCCTGTGGTGCAGGCCGAAGGCGCGGCGCAAAAAGCCGCCGTTCTTGCCAAGCGGCTGCAAATCAAATCCGAAATTCCTAAGCCGCAATAATCCCATGAGCGCGGAAGAAACTGAGAAGGTGAGCGTCTTGACCGAGCGGATCGATAATTTGATCGAGCGGCTCGACAAGTTCGAGGAAATCGCCGAGGCGCGCTTTGTGACGCGGGTGGAGTTCACGCCCGTGCAGAAGCTCGTTTACGGCGGCACGGGAATCGCGTTGAGCCTGGTGCTGGTCGCCTTGCTGGGCGTCGTCATTTTGCACAAATGAAGCCCAAACAGATCGCGTTCGCGCTGATCGTGGGCGCCTATATTGCAATCGGAATGGCCTTTGTGGGGTGCGCCACCGTGCGCCCCGCGTCCAATACAGCGATCCTCGCTGCGCAAGCGGCGGGGATGGCGACATCAAGGGCATCCACGTCCGCGACCTCGGCCAAGGCAGCCGTTGCCAGGGCGCGGCAGGAGATTGCCCGGGGTGACAGTGCCGGTGCGCAGGCCGCGCTCGACGAGGCAGCCGGAAGACTCGGGGAAACCCAGGAGCAGCTCGCAGTTGCGGGCACTGCCACCGAGACAGCGCTACAGCAGACGGAAGCCATCAGCAAATCGCTCGATGCCCTCACCCAGGAGCAGGAGAAACTCCAAGCCGCCCGGGATTTCTGGCGCGGTGCGGCATGGAAGCTCGCGCTGCTTTCGCTGGCCCTCGGTTTGTGGAGTTTTCGCAGACCGCTCCTGGCATTATGCGGAGGGCCGGTTTTATGAGCCACTGGAAATCCAAAAAATAGACGGCGGCAATGGTGGGCTCGGGGGGCGTGCTGTTTGTGTTCCTCGTGGCGACGGGGGCGACGCTGTGGGCGCGGCCTGAAAAGGCGGCGGATCTGGCGAGCCTTGCCAATACTGCGACGGTGGCGCTCTCGGCGCTGCTCACGAGCCTTGTGGCAGGGCAAAGTTGCGTGGATTGGCGGCACGGCTCAACCACGAACTATGAAGCGCAGGAGCGGCGGGAGACCGGGGAGAAAATCGAGCGCGTCTTTGCGCCCAAACATTATGATGACCCAGCGGTTTTGTAGTTTTCTCCCGTTTATTTTCAAATGGGAGGGCGGCTATGACAACGACCCGGACGATCCCGGCGGCGAGACGAAGTTTGGCATCGACCGGCGCAGTCATCCCGGCGTGGACATCAAGAGTTTAACCCAGGAACAGGCGGCGGAGATTTATTGGCGCGACTATTGGGTGAAATATGGGTGTGAATGGCACGCGGAACCGCTGGGGGAGGTGTTCTTCAACGCGTGTGTGAATTGCGGAGCGGGGCGGGCGCGCTTGATTCTCCAGGCGTTGCCCGTTCCGCACACGGCGGAGGCGTTTCTCGATGCACAGGAGGCGTTCTACAGGCGGCTTGTGGCAGCCCGCCCAGCGCTTGCGAAGTTCCTCAAGGGCTGGCTCAACCGCACTGCGGATTTGCGGCGGTGGGTGGGGAACCCCTAGGAGTTCAAAGCGCAATCCCGGAATCGCCCGCGGAGCGGTCGATCCACCTGGCGCATTCACTGGTGGCTCGTGCGCTCCGCGCGCGATGGGACTGCGCTTCCCATAAACAAATCTATATCCCCATGTTGGAGAGGACGGCGGCGAGGCGGTTCAATACCGCAGCCAAATCGGGATGCGAGGTCTCAAATTCCTCGACCGACCCGGTCAAACCGTTCAAGGCGGCTTCGAGCAATTGTGGTTTCCTGGCGCTTCGGGTGGCTTCGTGAGCAGACGCCTCGGCGAAGGTGGCGATGCTGCGGGCTTCATCCTCATTTGTGCTGGGGAGTGCCGCGATTTCCGAGCGAAGGGAGGCCAGCAAATGAAGCAATTCCGTACGGGTTTCCGCGGGGATATTTACGGCGCTGCCGATTTGTTCTTCGATTTTCTTGAGGCGATCTTCGATCATGCCCTGCAATATACAAGCGATTCGGGCGGATTGCCACATCAGAAGATGCCCGTGATTTCTGCTTTGTCTCCCGCGCCGTTCTGGTTGAATGTGCGGCTGTGTCGCCGATCCTCCTTTGCACGCTCAACGCCAAGTATATCCACGCCTCCTTTGGCCTGCGTTATCTCATGGCAAACATGGGCGATCTCGCGCCCCGCACCCGCAGGGTGGAGTGCGACATTAACCAGCGCCCGATGGAGATCGTGGAGAAGCTGCTGGCGCAAACTCCGGTGCTCATCGGCCTCGGGGTGTATGTCTGGAATGCACGCCAAACGCTGGAGGTGGTGCGCCTGCTCAAGCGGATTGCGCCGACGATTCCGCTCATCCTCGGCGGACCGGAAGTGAGCTATGAACCGGAGCAGCAGGAAATCTGCGCGCTCGCGGACGTGGTGATCGCGGGTGAGGCCGACCTGAAATTTGCCGAGGTCTGCCGTCTTCTCTTATCGGGGAAGTTGCCGCCGCAAAAAATCGTCCCCGCCGAACTGCCCGATCTCGCGCAAATTCAACTCCCCTATTCGCTGTACGATGCGGACGATCTGGCGCACCGGGTTCTCTATGTGGAGGCTTCGCGCGGGTGCCCATTCTCTTGTGAGTTCTGCCTCTCCTCGATCGATCTTCCCGTGCGTCAATTCCCGCTGGACCAGTTTCTTGCCGAAATGGACGCCCTTTTGCGGCGCGGCGCACGGCAGTTCAAATTTGTGGATCGCACGTTTAATCTCCACCTTGCGACCAGCCTCGCGATTCTCGATTTTTTCTGGCAACGCTTTGAGCCCGGGTTGTTTTTGCATTTCGAGATCGTCCCCGACCGGCTTCCGCAGGCGCTGCGCGAGGCGATTGCGAAATTCCCGCCTGGCGCGCTGCAATTGGAAGCCGGGGTGCAGACCTTCAACACCGAAGCGGCAGAGCGGATCGAGCGGCGGCAAAATTACGAATGCTTGGAGGAGAATCTGCGGTTCCTGCGCGAGCACACCCACGCACATCTGCACGCGGA
Organism: uncultured Spartobacteria bacterium; assembly: GCA_903928175.1. Classification (GTDB taxonomy): domain Bacteria; phylum Verrucomicrobiota; class Verrucomicrobiia; order Chthoniobacterales; family Chthoniobacteraceae; genus UBA695. Next base: position 16,990 of record CAIYQA010000215.1, read on the forward strand.
TTTGATCGCAGGGCTGCCGGGAGAGACGCTGGAGAGTTTCGCCGACGGTTTCGACCGTCTGCTGGCATTGCGCCCGCATGAGATCCAGGTCGGCATTCTCAAGCGGCTGCGTGGCGCGCCGATCGCCCGGCACACCCAGGAATGGGGAATGGTGTACGCCGTGGACGCTCCCTACGAACTGCTTTGCAACAAGCTCGTCGATTTTCCCTCCATGCAACGCATGCGGCGGTTCGCCAAATATTGGGATCACCTCGCCAACAGCGGCAACTATTTGGAAACGACGGCGTGGCTCTGGGCAGGCGGGCGCTCGCCGTTCCGCTCTTTCATGGCGTTCACCGAATGGGCCCACGCGATCCTGCGCCGCACCGACAGCATCAGCCTCTCCACGTGGGCAGAGTTGTTGTTTCGCTACCTCACCGAAACTGAAGGCATCGCGCCGGAACGGGCGAAAGAAGTATTACTGAGTGATTTCATGCGAACAGGCCGCAGGGAAATCCCCCAATTTCTTCGCGACAAAACCGCGCCTCCCTCCAGCTCCGGGCCAAGCGTTCCGCCCCTGCCCAAGCGGCAGCAACGTCATTTGACCGGCTGATTTTCCAGGAAAAATCTCAACTGCCCCGAGGGGGCATTGAGGTTGGAAGAGCCGACGCCAAGGAGCCGGATGCGCCCCACCAGCAGCTTCTCTTTTTTGAGCAGATGCCGGATGGCCCGGTAAATCTCGGCGGCACCGCAAACGGGGTCCGGCAAGGTTGTTTGGCGGGTCAGGGTTGTGAAATCGGAATAGCGCACTTTAACCTGGAGCGTGGATGCGGTGAGATTTTTCCGTTGCAGAGTTTCGGCGACATCCGCCACGAGCTCCAACAATGTGGCACGAATGAGCTGTGGGTCTCTCGTATCCACATCAAAAGTATGTTCGCTGCTGATGCTCTTGCGTTCCGTCTCGAAGCTCAGTTCCCGGTCATCGTTGCCGCACGAAAGGGCGTGGAGCGCCTCGGCATACGAACCGACCGCCGCGCGGAGCCGCTCCGGCGTGCTGTCTTGAATGTCGCCAATGGTTTGAAAGGAAAACTCGAGCAACCGCGCGGCGCTCACCGGCCCGACTCCCGGGATGGCACGGACCGGCAGGGGCCGCAAAAAAGCCCGTTTTTCCTGCTCGGGAATCAAGGTGAGGCCGTCCGGTTTTTGGAAATCGCTCCCCACCTTCGACAAAAATTTGTTCGAGGCAACCCCAATGCTCGCCGTGAGCCCGCGTTCGCGGAAAATGCGCTGCTTTAACTCCAGCGCGAGTCGGCGGCTCGCCGGGATGGCAATCAACGGATCCGGTTCGCGCACGCAGGCGCTCACGTCGAGGTAGGCTTCATCCACGGAGACCTGCTCCACGAGCGGCGTGTAATCGGCCAGGATCGCCATGATTCGGCGGGATTCCTCCCCATAAACCCCGCCGCGAGGCTGAACGAAAATACCGTGCGGACAAAGCCGTCCGGCGGTCACTGAAGGCATTGCCGATTTTATCCCGAACCGCCGCGCCTCATAAGAGGCGGTGGCCACCACGCCGCGGCGGTTGGGCGGTGCGCCAACGATCACCGGTTTCCCGCGCCACTCCGGCCGGTCCCGCTGCTCAATGGCTGCAAAGAAAGCATCCATATCGACATGGAACAGGACTCGGGCAAACTTCATCGGAAAAGGAGCGGTGGAGGGGCTCAATATCGCAGAAGCTGTGGGGCGCGTCGAGCGGGACGCCGCCAGAACGCGAGAGGAAAAAGTGCTCGGGGAGGGACTTGAACCCTCATGCCTTACGGCATACGCCCCTCAAACGTACGTGTCTGCCATTTCACCACCCGAGCCTTTGTAACGGTGGGCCGTTATTCCTATCACGCATTCGCGGCGGTGCAAGCCCGTTTTTTCTCGTTTTTAGCCCCTTGTGAACTTCCCGAATCTCCTCCAATGTAAGCGCGCATGCTTGCCCCCGGCAATTCGCCCCCCATCTTAGCCCCATCCCCCACGCCCGACGGGTGGCTAAAGGTCGATTTTCACCTCCACACCCGCGAAGACCCGAAGGATTTCCTCGATCACTCCGCCTTGGAACTGCTGCAACGGGCGCACGCGCTCGGGTTTCACGCGCTGGCCATCACCCTGCACGACCACGTGCTGGAGAGCCCCGAGTTGATGGCCACCGCGCGCGCGCTCGGCGTGCTGCTGATCCCGGCGGCGGAAATGCGGCTCGAAGGGGCGGACGTTGTGGTCTTGAACCTCACCCAGGAAGAGGCGCAAGGGCTGCACTGTTTGCGCGATCTCGAAACGCTCCGAAAACGCCGCAGCGACTCAGTGCTGATTTTCGCGCCGCACCCGTTTTACGTGCTGGGAGGGTCGATGGGGGGACGGGTTTTGGAGCAATACATCGATCTTTTCGACGCCATCGAGATTTGCCATTTTTATATGCGCGGGTTTAACCGAAACCTGCCTGCCATCCGCGTGGCCGGGCGCTATGGAAAACCCCTCCTGGCCACCTCGGACGCCCACCGGCTCGAAGCGTTTGGACACCACTATTCCTTGATTGAGGCGCCTCCAGACGCCACACCGGAGGCGATTTTCAAGGCCATCCGGTCGGGCTGCGTGCGGCCGGTGAGCGCGCCGCATTCCCTCTGGCAATTTGCCCGCCATTGCTGGTGGGTGTTCGCGCAGCACGAGATGCGGAAGCTGCGGGGGCGGTTTGGGAAACGGTAGAAATTCCTCACACAAAGCCGCCAAGGCGAAAAAAAGAGGCGTTTCATACCGTGTCTTGAAATAAACCGGGGCTTTCCACGCGGTCATCCCGAGTGAAACGAGGGACCTCGCAAATGATTCAATGGCTCCCATTGCAAGCAACGCTTGGTGTGACTTGCGGGGTCCTTCGCTCCGCTCAGGATGACAAGCACTTTGGCGAAATCCATTGATCTCCAGGAGTTGGTAGCACAAATGTGAAAGAAGTCTTTCCTGCCGAGCTTTAGTCGGCATGTCCGCTTTGCCACCGGCTTCAGCCGGTGGTTATGCCATCCGGGAAGCGCTTGAGTCGGCTTTAGCCGGGCTTCTCTTATCCACAGGAAAAGCCCGGCTAAAGCCGGCTGGTGGATTGCTTTGCAGGAAGTCCACCAGCTGAAGCTGGTGGCAAAGCTTGAAAATGCTGGCTGAAGCCCAGCATTCCCGAATTTTTGCACAAGCGCATGACGAAGAAAATGGCTCTGTTTGCGCTTTCCTTTGCGCCATCGTTCTTCGTGCCTTCGTGGCTTCGTGTGAGATTTTTTGCCTTTGCTTCGGGTGTTGCTTCGGGCTGGACGCTATTGGCAGCTTCGCCTTAGAGTTACGTTTTTTATGGACCCACTTTGGATTTCGCTGCTCGCCTCCCTCGTTTCGGTGTTGATTGCCCTAACGATCAGCGCACTGGCGGCGCGGGTGCGTTTTTCGGCATCGCGTGGGCTTCGCTGGACTCTGGACATTCTGTTTTTGCTGCCGCTGGCATTTTCCCCTTTTACCTTGGCCAATATTGCGTGGCGCTGGTTTGCGCATTCTCAGAACATTGCCTTTGTGATGGAGGGCATCGCAACGCTCCCTCTCGTCTATCTCTGCGCGATCATGGGCTTTCGCAAAATCGTGCGGGAAACAATCGATGCGGCCCGGCTACAGGGGCTTGGCTGCTGTGGCATTTTTTGGCGTGTCATTTTTCCTCCAGCTTGGCCGTGGCTTGCCGCCGGGCTGGCGATAGGGCTTTTCCGAAGCCTGATTTTGCTCGCGCTCGTTTACGCGTAGATCGCCACGACAAGATCCAAGGCCTTGTCGTTGGGCAGCACGCCGGGCTCCATCTGGTTCATGACGTAGGCAAACGCAATGTTGTTTTGCGGGTCGGCAAACGCGTGGCTGCCGCCCGCTCCGGGCTGGCCAAAGGCCATTGGCGACGGACCGAAGAGCCTCCGCAGCTTGCAGCCCGATTCGTCGAGCGGATCGTGCATAAACCCGGCGGAAAACGCGGTGGGGCGCAATAAAACCTGGTCGGGACCGTCGGTGAGGGTGGTTGTCATCGGCGCGATCGACTCAAAATAGCGCACTCCTTCCAGCGCGCCGCCGTTGGCCAGCATGGCGTAAAATTTCCCGAGCGCATGGGCCGTGCCGATGCCGCCAAAACCCGGGAGCGATGCGCGACGCGCTTCAGGAGTGTTCATCGAGGCAGGGCCCATCAGCCCGCGCGGCGAAGTGAACGCCCGCTCCGTGAGGGTCCCCTTGGTGTGGAGCGCCTGGTAAAAAATGGGGCTGCGCGAGGGCGAATCCTTATGGGGCGGGTAGATCGGCGAAACCGCGCCCAGCTTCTCGGGCGGCAGGCCGATCCAGAGGTCGAGCCCGAGCGGCACGGCAAAATAGGTGTTCCAGTATTGGCCGAGCGTCATACCAGGTGTTGCGTTCACGCGCCGCAAAATCTCGTCCGTCAATGCGCCGAACGTGCGCGCGTGGTAGCCGTGCGCCAATCCCGGGGGCCAGTTGGGAACCTGCACCGCGAGCGCCGCCGCCACCGCCGCGTGGTCAAGCGCCGGAGCGGGCCGGTCCAGCGCGGCGAGCCCGGCCTGGTGCGAGAGCGCCTGGGCAATCGTCACCCGTTCCTTGCGCCCTTGTTTGAACTCCGGCCACACATCCCCCACCGGCGTGGAAAGCGGAACCGCCTCTCGTTGAAGCGCGTGAAGCACGCACGCCGAAGCCAGTGCCTTCGTGCAGGACCAGATGAGCACGGGGGTCGCTGCCGTCCACGGGTGCGTTTTTCTCCGATCCACAAAACCGCCCGCCAGCGAGAGCACCTCGCGGCCGTTTTCCCAGAGGGAAAGCGATGCGCCGAGTTCCCCCCGGCGCTCGAAGTTCTGCCGAAAGAGCGATTCGACTTGGGCGAGTTTGGCGGGCGTGAGCTTCATCCCAGCAACGCCTCGAGTTCCTCCACCCGCCGGGCGAAAAGCGCGAGCGTTTTCTCGATCGGTTCCGGCGAAGCCATGTCCACCCCAGCCGCCGCGAGCGTGGGCAGCGGGAAACGCGAGCCGCCGCTCTTGAGGAAACCGAGATACGGTTCGGTATTACCTGTTCCGAGCACCTGCTGGGAGAGAGTCACCGCCGCCGAGATGCCCGTGGCGTATTTGTAAACGTATAAGGGGCTGTTGATATGGGGGTTGTGGTGGGTTTCGAG
>CAIYQA010000216.1 GCA_903928175.1 uncultured Spartobacteria bacterium
ATCCCCTCGCAAAGCTCGGGGCTCCGCAAATAGGCTGCGCTGCGCTCCGCTCTCACGAAACCGCTATCGCGGTAAGGCGGTCCTGATTTTCTTTTGCCTTTTCCTGATTTCCTGAGTTCCTGAGTTCCTGAGTTCCTGATAGATTCTTCTAGTTTTCCATGTTGCAAACTCCTGCTTGCCAGAAGGGTGGGACTTGCCCATGATAGGACATGGCAACCCGATCCGAACCTGTTGACGGCGCGTTCTACCAAACGGCCGATGCATTCTTCGCCCAGAACTCCAGCACCGGGCTCACGTTTGACGACGTCTCGCTGGCCACCCTCTTCTCCGAGATTCTCCCACGCGAGACAAACCTGGAGACTTCCCTCGCCGAATCGCTGCGCCTCCAGATTCCGCTTGTGTCGGCAGACATGGACACCGTCACCGAATCGCGCATGGCCATCGCCATGGCTTTGAGCGGCGGTCTCGGCCTGATCCATTATAATATGCCCGAGCGGCAGCAACTCTCCGAAGTCAGCCGCGTCAAGAACCACATCCACGGCCTCATTCAGGAGCCGATCAAGGTGACGCCCGACCAGTTCATCGGAGACGTGATCGAGTTGATCGAGGCAAAGAATTTTTCCTTCAGCACCTTCCCGGTCGTGGATGAACAAAATCGGCTGCTCGGACTGCTCCCGGGCCACGTTCTCAAACAGCGCTACTCCGCGAAGAAAGTCCGCGACGCGATGACGCCCCGCTCCGCCCTTCACACCATCCGGCAAAGCGCGCTTTCCACCGATCCCATCGTCTGCGCCGACAGTTTCTTTAATGACCACATCGGCATTCATAAATTGCTCGTGGTCGATGAGCAGGACCACCTCTGCGGGCTTTTCACCTTGAGCGACGTGGAGCGGATCACTCAAGAGAGCCGGGCGCAGTTGAAGCCCGCGCGCGACAGTAATTTCCGGCTGATCTGCGGCGCGGCCGTCTCCGCGACGCGCGGGGCCGATGGCGAACTCGACAAAGAGCGCATCGCATCCCATGTCGGCGCACTGGTCGAGCGCGGCGTCGATGTCGTGGCCGTCTCCACGGCGCACGGGCACACGAAGGGGGTGGGTGAAACCGTGCGGCTCATCCGCGCGAATTTCCCCGAACTGCCGATCATAGCGGGCAACGTCACCAGCGGAGCGGGCGTGGAATTTCTCGCCGATTGCGGCGCCAACGCGATCAAAGTGGGCCAGGGTCCCGGTTCCATCTGCACCACGCGCATCGTTGCCGGAGTGGGCATCCCTCAATTGACGGCGCTCTATGTCGCTTCCAAATCCGCCGCCCAACGGGGCGTCAAAATCATCGCCGACGGTGGCATCACCAAATCTGGGGACATCGTGAAAGCCCTGACCTTGAGCGACGCGGTGATCTGTGGCGGACTCTTTGCCGGGTGCCCCGAAGCTCCCGGCCAGATCATGGAAATCAACGGCAAAATCTATAAGCAATACCGGGGAATGGGCAGCCTGGCCGCCATGAAGGCCGGGTCCGCCGCCCGTTACGGGCACAGCATCAAGGACACCACGCGCAAAGCGGCCGCCGAAGGGGTGGAGGCTCTCAAGGAAGTCTCCGCATCGCTCGACACCGTGCTCACGCAGTTGGTGGGCGGGGTGCAATCCGGCATGGGCTACCTGGGCGCCGCTCACTTGAAGGAGCTCCGCGAAAAAGCCCGCTACATCCGGGTCAGCGCCGCTGGGCAGCGCGAATCGTCCCCTCACGACGTGATCGAGGTCAAGACCGGGGGAGGGGAGACCCGGAGGTAAGAAACACTCGAAGCTGAATCGTCAAATAGCGCAGCGCTCGTTCCCAAGCTCCAGCTTGGGAATGCACTTGCGGGCGCAACTCTAGGTAACGAGGGGGAACCCCCGGAATCGCGCGCGGATCTGGAGTTTGTTTCAAGGGGCATCGCGCCTTGTTTGAAGACAACGTCTTTGAACATATCAGCGGCAACGCCATCTGGCTGGGAAACTGGGCCGACAGTTATCCGCAGGAAGGCCTTCGCGCCTGCGAAGTGCTCGTGCGACGCAACCAAATTGTCGATTGCGGCAAGAACTCCATCATCTGTTGCAGCACGTATGGCCTGGACGGGAATATTGTCATCCGCGACAACTTCATCGAAGTCCCGCCCGGAAACGGCATTGCCCTTATGGGCGTCGCCGGTGAATGTCTCCTCACGGGGTGTGTGCCTGTAATACGCTTTTGTGCTGGTTTTCAAGCGGATTGTCATGGTGACTCATGGGGCTGGGGCGTATAATCCGGACATCCAAAAAGAAAATAGAATACCCAGAGCCGCTCTTTTTTTTTACAAAAGCGCTGGGTTATGGCTCTGAAGTTTTTGTTTGTGAAACCCTGCCACAGAATCCGTCAACACTTCTGCTTCCCCTTCAAAGCGGGGCAGGCGAAAGGATTTTCTTTGGTGGAATTGCTCGCGATCCTCGCAATCATGGCGATGATGATGGCGCTGGCGGTTCCTGTGATGAACTCGCTCAAAAGCGCAGGGGATCTCACCAAAGCCGTGTACGACATCAAGGGGATCCTCGACCATGCGGGCACCTATGCCGTTTCCAATAACACCCATGTCTGGGTGGGGTTCTTTGAGGAAGACGGCTCACAAAGCGCGGGCATCCCGGGTGCGGGAAGGGTGGTGGTCGCCGTCAGCGCTTCCAAAAATGGCCTGCGCGGCTACGATCCGACCAGTCCGCCAAAGAGACTGGATTCCACAACCCCCCTGGTTCCCGTGGACAAGCTCCAGAAATTTGACGGACTGCACTTGGTTTCCCTGAATGGATTCAGCCATCAAGGAATGGTCGCAAGCATCCCGTCTTCCAGCGGTATGGCGAGGCCCGTGATCATCTCCAACTGCTACGACCTTGGAAACGCGGCCTGCGTCGCTTACACCAGCTTTTCCTGGCCGCTGCAAGGAACCAGCCATTACACCTTTTCCAAGGTCATCAGGTTTGATCCGCAGGGGGCGGCTCATATCCAGTATTCCGGCAATGGCGATTTCATCCCGCTTTACATCGAAGTCGGCCTGCAAGGCACTCACGGAAATGCCATCCCGGCGGCTCCCAGCGATCAAACCAAAGGCAACCAGGCCGCCATTCAGATCGACGGAATGACCGGCGCAACCCGCCTCTATCGCCCATGAGAACCGCTGCTCATTTTCCAAGGGCTGGATTCAGCATGGCTGAGATTGCCATTGCCTTGGGGATCGCCGCCTTCTGCCTGATCACCATCTTTGGCCTGTTACAGGTCGGGTTGACGAGCAACCAGAACAGCTTGGGGCAGACGACCGCCGCCAGCCTTGTCTCCGCAGTCGCCGCCGACCTGCGGGCCGCGCCGCCGCTTGTTTCCGGGGCGACATCCTCGCAAACTCCCGTCTTTCAGATTGCGCTGCCATCCCCTTCGTCTTCCGGCCAAACCATTAGCCATGTCTATTTTGCGGAGGACGGTTCCCGCACGAGCCCGGGTGCGGCGAACGCCCGATACCTGGCGAGCGTCGGCATCACCCCGCCGCCCCCCGGTCGCAGGGGGGCCACCCTCGTGCGTATCCTGGTCACCTGGCCTGCTGCGATGAACGCTAATGCCCTGCCGAATCAATGGCCCGCCCGGTTCGGCGGCTCCCTGGAAGCCTTCATGTCCCTTAACCGCAACTGAACGAGAGATGAGACCTCCTCTCACGCAACGCAACCCACCGCGCGCTTCGGCTTTCACCCTGGTCGCGCTCCTGGTGGCGCTCAGCGTGATGGTTCTGCTGCTCGTCATGGTCACTCAACTCGTCAACAGCGCCTCGCTGGTGGCCACCCAGAGCGGCAAGCACATCGACGCCGACACCCAGGCGCGGATGCTGTTCGACCGCATGGCTCTCGATTTCTCAAACATGATCAAGCGCCCGGACGTGGACACCCTTTTTTACAAGGCCACAGGCAATGACAAAATATTCTTTTTCAGCCAAGTCCCAGCCTATTATGACAGCCATCTTGACAACAGCGTTAAAAGCGGTGTGTCCCTCGTCGGCTACCGTGTGACAGACAACGCCGGCGATGCTTCCAACTTCGCGCCCGCCTACAGCCTGGAACGCCTCGGCAAAGGCCTGACGTGGGACAACAGGCCTCCTCCTGCCGGCGTGGTTGCTCCTGGCAGCGTGGTTTTTACCTCCGGCACAGCGACTCCAACCAACACGCTCGCGAGCACCTGGACCGACATCGGCTCTACAGCACCGTATGCGGGCAACAGCGCTTTCTATCATATTTTAGCCGAAATGGTCTTGCGCATGGAAATCTGTTTCCAAGTCAAAGACCTGACCAACCCCGGCGCTCCCAGCGCGGCCTACAGCAATTATCCTGTCGCCGTGAGCGCGGGCACTACCATCACCAGCGGCCCGCCCAGCGGCGGGTCGGTGGGGGATCGATGGTATGACACCGCCGCCAACCGCTCCTACATTTGCACCAGCGTAACGGGCGGTCCTGCGGTCTGGCAGCCCAACGGGCTCAAGGATGTCTTGAGCATCGTGGCGACCATCGCCATCCTGGATAGCACCAGCCGCAAGATCGTCCCTGATATGACGCCCGCCGCCGGACTCTTTCTGGATCCGCAGGAAATAACCGACTTGCGCGCGAGCCCGCCCAATCTTCCCTTGCAAATCTGGAACACAGCGTTGGCAACCGAGTTGAAAACCCATAGCCAGGGAATACCCAAAGCCGCCGTCGCGCAGATCCGCATTTACCAGCGGCACTTCTTCCTCAACAGCAGCTCCACCCAATGAGATATCCCTCCCTTTTTTCATGCTTCCCTCAAAGCATCCGGGTGCAGCGCCGCAACGGTGCGGCCCTGCTCATCGTCCTTGCCTTTGTCGTCTTGGTCACCGGGATGGTCGTTGCCTTCTTCTCCCGCACGATCACCGACCGCAAAGTCTCCAATAGCAGCGCCAGCCAGGTCCAGGTCGAACTCCTTGCCCAATCCGCGCTGGAGACCCTTCTCTGCGATTTGAAACAGGAGATCGCGGACGGCTCAAATTCCCAAACGGTTACAGGCGGCACCATCTACACTCCCCTAAAGCCCGCCAATGCCGTGCCCGCCTTGGTCGGCTCCACGGGCGTCGGCGGGCTGGAAAACCTCGTCAAACGGAGCACCAAAAACACGGCATTCTACGCCGATCCGGCGGCCCCCAACCGTGTCTCTCCGGCATCCTCCACGGGAACCTCTGCCAATGGCCGCTACTGCACCGCGGCCCGCTGGAATGCGCCGCTGTTGCTGCCCGCCACCAGCGGCACGGATCTTACCCCGAAGCTTACCTCGGGCTCCTTCACCGCGCCGGATTGGGTGCTTGTGAATCGCAGCAGCGGCAATCCCACCACCTGGAACAGCAACATGAAGTGGTCTGCAACCGGCACCACCGCTGTTATTGGGCGTTACGCCTACGCCATCTACAACGAAGGGGGGCTGCTCGACATGAACGTGGCCGGATACCCCTCCAGCGCGGCTACAAGCGGCTCTGTGGAACTGGCGCGCAAGGGCGCGCTCGCGTTTGCCGACTTGACCCAGCTTCCGTTGACCTCCGGTTCTCTCTCGCAGGCGGATGTGGACAAGCTCATCGCCTGGCGCAACGCGAGCACGGCCAGCAGCGGCACGGATTATCTCCGCGCGGTGGCAAACAACACGACGGGGTTCCTCACCGTTTCCTCCACCAACGATCACGCTTTCCTCAGCCGCCAGGAACTCATCCGCTTCCTCACCGGCACCGCCACCCTCGTCAACGGCACCCTTTCCCTGAGCAAGGCGGATGGCCAGAACCTGCTCCAATACTTGAGCACATTCAGCAGGGATTTGAACCAACCCTCGTTTGCCCCCGATCCCACCCGGCCCCTGATTCTTGGAACGGGCGCAACTTACGACTCTGCCAACGACTACGTTGGCGGCAATAACCAATACCTCCTGGACGACGTGGCCAATCCCAATTTCGCCGCCCTCCGGGTCAGCAGCACCTTTGCGCGCAACGACGGCTCCATCGCCCAACCCGGCGAGCCGCTGGTCAAGAAGCGTTTTGCGCTCAACCGGCTCGCCTGGCTCACCTGCAAAGGCCCCAGTGCCAGCCGCGACACCGCGGCCACGAGCACCACCGGCGATGACGCGGATATCGGCCTGCTCAAACAAGCCAATATTACCAGAGAGTGGCTCGACCAGGGAACCGACGCCAATATTCTTAAATATTTCGGGCTCGCTTGGGACAACACCAACAAGCGCTGGAGCTACGGCCACGGCGACCCCGGTAATGGCATCTGCTGCCTGCCTGAGCTTGTCACTGGAATCGTTGATCCCAAGCGCGGTAATGGGACCATTGCGGGAGCTCCGCGGGAACCTGATTTCTTTGAATTGATCAAGGCCGCCATCAATGTCGGGTCTCTGGGAAAAGCCTGTGTTGCCCCTGTCGTCGTCCAAAATGGCTACAATGCGCTGCGGGACACGAATGTGGATGAGCAGATCATTCAGATTGGGGCCAACATCATCGACCAGTTTGATGCCGACGGGTATCCCACCCGCATCTGGTATTCCGGTGCCACGGGCTCGGGCCATGAATTCCGCGGCATCGAGGATCTACCCTACATTTACCGGGTGCGCACGCATGCGGTGCAACTGGGGTTTCCCAACCCCAACATCTCCGGCTCGGCTGCGTATAATTCGGCCAATAAAACCGTTTATAACGGGTCCACTTGGGTCCCCTTTGTGAGTACCGGCACCGCCGCCTGCATTCTTCTGCCGGAGCTCTGGAACCCGCATGACGCAAGCCGGCCCTTGCCCGCCATGATGCCTGCGGAATTTCACCTGACCACCGATACGACCGATCCCGAGGGGACCTATACGTATGGGAAGGTTTCCTGTTTTTCTAGGTATTCGATAACCGTTAATAAAAAAGAGATCGACTATGATTCCATCGACAAGACTGCCTTAAACACTCCTAACTATGACCCTGCCTTGTTTCAAACAGGCTCCAACCAATCCGCACTCTATGGGTCCGGGGCGAATCAAAACAACGACCTCCAGTTCAATGTCACCGATTCCCGTCAATTCCGCGAACCGACGGCTTTGTTCATCCCGGGACTGCCTGCCGGGAGCAATCTCCGCTACGGCCCAAAAGATTGGGTGGTGGGAGGCGCCAGCTTCGGGACCAAGACACCGGTGATCCCGTTGAATGCGGATAAATCAGGCATGATCGAAGCGGTTTCGAACAATCCCTACCTGGGGATTTGCATCGGGGTGGCCCCCATGGCCTGGATCGCCTCCATTTCAGGCACTGACGCCTCTGGCAAAACCATAGTCTTCGATGCCTATGTCCGTATGGAAAGCGACAGTCCACGCAGCGCAAAAACAGATGGGAACACAATAACGAATGGGATCATACCAACCGATGGGGGCATCACGCATCACCTCTGGTACCAAGATCCGTTTGGAATCCTGCGTATTTATGACGAGAAATATTCCGGTTACTCGGGGCCCGAGTCAAAAGGTTTTGTGCCGGGCGAATCAGGATTCGGCTGGCACGGGGATACCATTATTCCCGGGACGATTGGAACCCCCCGAATTGATGGTCAGGGAGGCTGCTTGATGGTTTTTACCGACCCCCGCACGCGTCGCTGGGGTTCTGGAATGTTGAACAGCTATTCTTCCTGTCCCATTATTGCCCAGTCCACCACGAAGCCTTATCCGGTCCCCAGTCCGGTCATTGTTCCCTGGCGATTAAATGAAAAATACCCGGGTCCTTGGGGTAGAAATGAGACTTTTAATCCTTATGACGCCACCGGCTGGTATCCCGCAAATCATACTACAGGCAATGCCAATCATGTCCTGACCGGGTTGCTATCCCAAAATAATCCGGCCGCCCCGATCGGAAACAATGCCCCGAATTCGTGGAACAACAACCCTTCTTTCTACTGTGACCCGGATGGAGTGGCCCGACGGGCCATGGGCGGCTATGTGCCTTTTGACGCCTCGAATCCTGCCACCACTCCGATCGGATTGCCCAACGTGGTCGCTTCGGTCGTGGACCCCGTGACGGCTTTATGCTCGCCCGCAACCTCTGTGACTAGTTACCAGCCAGCCAGTGGGGGTAGTGGTTTCAGCGTCACCGTTTCTCCCGGTCAAAACCTGGGCCGCCCCATCATCCTCAACCGGCCCTTCAAGACTGTGGGGGAACTCGCCTACACATTCAGTGATACTCCGTGGCGCAACCTGGACCTCTCCACGCCCGAAAGCGGCAATACGGCTTTGCTGGATGTGTTCTGCATCCCGGATGACACGACGCCGGACGCCATCGTGGCCGGGAAAGTCAACCTCAACACGCGGCAGGTCCCGGTCTTGAAGGCGCTGCTGGCGGGAGCCGCCAAACAGGACGACGGCGCGATGCCTATGAGCGCTGCTGATATCAACTCCATTGCCAATGCCCTCGTCACCCGCACCACCGGCTCCAACACCGCCGGAGGCCAGGGCCCGCTGTGCAACCCGGCAGAACTCGTCGGGCGCTACGTGAGCGGAACCCCTTCGACGGGCGCTAACTCCACAGGCACCGGCGCCATCTACCACGGGTTCAGCGAGGATATTGCCGTGAATGCCCCGTCGCCTCTCGTCAATGTCGCCTACATCCAACGCTTCCGCGAAACCCCCATCCGCGCTCTTTCCAACGTGGGCGCCACCCGCGTATGGAATTTAATGATCGATCTCATCGCCCAAACCGGGCGTTATCCACAATCGGCCTCCGGGCCCGATCAGTTCCTCGTCGAGGGCGAGAAGCGCTATTGGCTGCACGTGGCAATCGACCGCTGCACTGGCGCAGTGATCGACCAGCAACTGGAACCCGTTTCCGAATAACCCCATCGCTTTTTGCATTATGAGACCCACCCCGGGAATCGCGCGCGGAGCGCACGATCCGCCTGTGTTTTGAAAATTCATCCCCCCACGCATGCCTCTTGAAACCCGACTTCCCGGTGCGCGCCGCGCTTTGGCGCTGCTGCTGGTCATCAATCTTTTCAACTATATCGACCGCTACATCCTCGCGGCGGTGTTGCCGGAGGTTCGCAAGGCGCTGTTTGCCGCGAACGATCCCGCCGCTTTGGGCAAGACGGGGCTGCTTTTTACGGCATTCCTGCTGAGCTACATGGTCATGGCCCCGCTTTTCGGGTGGCTGGCCGACCGCTCTTCGCGCTGGGTATTGGCGGGGATCGGCGTGGCGGTTTGGAGTCTGGCCAGCGGGGCTTCGGGGTGGGCGGGCTCGTTTGGCATTCTCCTGCTGACCCGCGTTTTCGTTGGGGTGGGGGAGGCGGGTTATGGCCCGGCCGCGCCGACTTTGTTGGCCGACTACTTCCCCGAATCGGTGCGGGGCCGGGTGCTTTCCTATTTTTACCTGGCGATCCCGGTTGGGAGTGCTCTCGGCTATGCGTTTGGGGGCGCGGTGGGCCAGATCTGGGGTTGGCGCTGGCCTTTTTATCTCGTCACTTTTCCGGGGTTGCTGCTGGCCGGGATCTGTTTTGTGATACCGGACCCCCGGGCATGTTTGGCTGCGGGAGGTGCGTGCGAGCGCCCTGCAATCCCTTTTGGAAAAGCGTTGCAGAGGCTGCTGCGCAACCGCTCTTTTCTCTACAACACAGCGGCGATGGCGGCGATGACGTTCGCCCTTGGCGGGCTTTCGGCCTGGGTGCCTACATACATTTACGAATACCGGGGGCAGCCGAATCTTGGACAGGTGAACACGATTTTCGGAGCGATCACCGTCGTGGCCGGGCTCTTGGCGACGCTTGCGGGCGGGTTGCTCGCGGACCGGGTGAAACGGCGCTACCCCGGCGGTTATTTTCTGGTCTCCGGGGTGGGGATGTTGATCGCGTTTCCGCTGACGCTGGCCCTGCTTTTCACCCCATTCCCGTGGTTTTGGGGGATGCTCTTTCTGGTGGATTTTTTTCTATTCTTCAACACCGGCCCGGCGAATGCCGCCCTGGTGGACGTGACGGCCCCCGGAATCCGCGCCACGGCCTTTGCGGTGAATATCTTTCTTATCCACGCTCTGGGCGACGCCATTTCGCCGCCTTTGATCGGGGCGATTGCCGATCGCTGGAAGATGAATGCCGCGTTTTTGGCGGTTTCGGGGATGATCGCAATTGCTGGACTTTTGTGGATGCGCGGTGCAAAATATCTCGAACTCGACAGGAATTTAACAGAATCGTAACGTGAGTGTCATACGCGCGTAACTTTTCTCCTCACAATACCCTCGATCCATGAGTATCCTCGTTTCCGCTTCTGCGGCCAATGTGGCCGATAAACTTTCGCCCAATTCCAAGACGCAGCAGCTTTACCGGCTGCGGCTTGCGGAAAATTCCCGCGATGTCGAGGCGGCGCAACGGTTGCGCTATAGCGTGTTTAATGTGGAGATGGGCGAGGGGCTGGCCAGTGCCGCGGAAACCGGCATGGATGTGGACCGCTTTGACGCGGTTTGCGATCATCTTCTGGTGGAGGAAATCGCCACCAGCACGCTGGTGGGGACTTACCGGGTGCAGATGGGCGACCGGGCGCTCGCGGGTGCGGGTTTTTATAGCGCCCAGGAATTTGATTCCACGCCGTTTCTCGGGCGCGCTGCGGAGATTGTGGAACTGGGCCGCGCCTGTGTGCACAAGCAACACCGCAATCTCGTGGTGCTCGGCCTGCTCTGGAAGGGGATCGCCAATTACGCCAAGGCCCGCGGCGGACGCTATTTGATCGGCTGTTCCTCGCTGACCTCGCAAGACCCTGCGGAAGGAATGGCGCTTTATCTTGCGCTCAAGGATCGCTTCCTGGCTTCTCCGGACTGGCAGACGCGCCCCATGCCGGGATACCGATGCCTGGCGGAGCCGTTGACGACGCCGGTGCGCGCGCCGAAGTTGATGAGCGCGTATTTTTCCATCGGAGCGAAAATTTGCAGCGAACCCGCCCTCGATGGGGAGTTCAAGACCATTGATTTTCTGACCCTGGTGGATATTCAGGCATTGCCCACAAGTGTCGCCGCACGTTATGAATTGTAGGGTTTCTTTCCTCAAACCCTTGCATTCATGACCAAAACCAGACGCGCTCTCCGGATCATACTGAGGCTCACCAAGTTTGCCGCCGCGCTTACGGCAGGGATTTTTCGCTATTACTTCACGGTGAAACTCCGGGGCCGCTCGGGCTCAATCCCTGCGCGCGCGGCTTGGATGCAAACGGTGGCCCGGGGGTTTCTGTGGGCGCTGGGAGTGGAGCCGGTTTATATCGGAACCCCGCCGCGTGAAGGAGTATTGGTGAGTAATCACGTGAGCTATCTTGATATTCTGGTTCACGCTTCGTGCATGCCGCTCGTCTTTATTTCCAAGGCTGAGGTGGCGCAATGGCCCATCTTTGGCCCGATCACCCGGTGGTCGGGAACGCTGTTTATTCGGCGCGAATTGCGCAGTGACGTGGTGCGCGTGGCGAATGAAATGCCGCCGGTTCTGGCAGCGGGTCTTGTGCTCGCGTTTTTCCCGGAGGGCACGAGTTCGAGCGGCGAGGGCGTATTGCCCTTCCGCGCCTCGCTGCTGGCCCCGATGGTGGAAAACGGCTGGCAAGTCACGCCTGCGTTCCTGCATTACGAACTGGAACCCGGGGAGGGGACAGTGAAGGAGGACATCGCGTTTTACCGACCCGAAACAGAACTGGGACCGCACTTGCTCAATTTGCTGGGGAAGCGGCAGGTCCGCGCAACGCTGACCTACGGCCAGCCGCTGGCGTCCGGCTCCGACCGCAAGGTGCTGGCGAGCCGGTTGCGCGAAGAAGTCTGCGCCTTGGGCTGCATCGCACCGGCCATCGGGGCCGCGGAGACGGTGTGATTACGAAGTCGCACTCCGAACTTGAATTGACCGGCGGGGCGGATAGGCTGGGAGTTTCCATGCAACTTTTGCCCGGTTTTCGTGATTTTTACCCGGAAGACTGCGCGCGCCGCAATTACATCATTGCGACGTGGCGCGAAGTCGCGCGCCGCTATGGCTTTGTCGAGTTCGACGGCCCGATGCTCGAACCCGTGGAGCTTTACAAAAAAAAGAGCGGCGGCGAACTCGTCGGCCAGCTCTTTGATTTCACCGACAAAGGCGAACGCCATGTGGCGCTGCGTCCGGAGATGACGCCCACGCTGGCCCGCATGATCATTGCCCGGGAGCGGGATTTCAAAAAACCGATCAAATGGTTTTGCGCCCCGCAATTCTTCCGCTACGAAAAACAGCAACGCGGACGGCTGCGCGAATTCGGGCAGTTGAATTGCGACCTCATCGGCGAGTCGTCCGTGGCCGCCGATGCCGAGATGGTGGCGCTCGCCATCGACATGCTGCGGGCGTTTGGGTTGAGCGGAGAGGATTTCGTGGTCCGTGTCTCCGACCGCGACGCGTGGAAGGCGTTCCTGGACGCCCACGGCAGCTTTGACGAAGCCGGCCTCGCGGCGTTCCTGCAAGTCGTGGACAAGATGGAGCGCAACAAACCCGAGGTGACGGAAACGGCGCTCAAGGCGTTTGGTATCAGCCTCGAAGAAGTGCGGGCGTTCATTGCGAATCCCGGCACGCATTTCGAGCGATTCAACGCGCTCGCCGCCGAACTCGATGCGCGCGGTCTCAAAGGCTTTTACCAACTCGATCCAACCATTGTGCGCGGCTTGGCCTATTATACGGGGCTGGTATTTGAGGTGTTCGACCGCAAGAAAACCCTGCGCGCTGTTGCAGGTGGAGGACGCTATGACAACCTCATGTCCGCCATGAGCGACGGCAAGGTGACGCTGCCTGCCATCGGTTTCGGCATGGGCGACGTGGTGCTGGGCGAGTTGATCGACGCCACGCCCGCCGCCGCCGAGAAGATGAAAACGTGGATCGCGCAACGGCATGCCGCAGATGTTTATATTGTAATCGCCAACGAAGCGCGCCGAGTGAACGCACTAGGGCTTGTGCAGCAATTGCGCGGCATGGGATTTCGCGTCGATTACCCGCTCTCTGCCGCGAAAGTGGGCAAGCAATTTCAGAACGCCGAACAGGCCGGAGCGCGTTGCGCTGTGGTGATCGGCGACGAATGGCCGCAGATCAAACTGAAGACCCTGGCGACAAGGGATGAGTGCATCGTCGCTCTTGACGAACTCCCGGCCAGGCTTGATTCCGCGTCTCCTGGCTTCCTGGTTTCCTGATTCAATTCCTTCCACTTTATTACCATGTATCGCACCCACCTCTGCAACGTCCTCCGCAAAGAACATATTGGCCAGACCGTCACGCTTGCGGGCTGGGTAAACTCCCGCCGCGATCATGGCGGCGTCATCTTCATCGATCTCCGCGACCGCGAAGGGATCACGCAAGTCGTCTTCCGGCCCGAGGAAAATCCGCAGGTCTCCGATCTCTCGCACGACCTGCGCAGCGAAGACGTGATCCAGGTCACCGGCTGCGTCGCCGCCCGCATTGAGGGAACCGTCAACCCGAAGCTCGTCACGGGCGAAATCGAACTCATCGCCACGGAGTTGAAGGTGCTCAACAAAGCCGATGTGCCGCCGTTCCCGCTCGATTCCAAGATCGCCAACGAAGACCTCCGCTTGACCTACCGCTACCTCGACCTGCGCCGAGCGGAAATGACGCACAACCTCAAGCTGCGCCATCGCGTAGTGAAGGCTACCCGGGATTACCTGGATGAACGCGGCTATTTGGAAATCGAAACGCCGATCCTTTCCAATCCGACCCCGGAAGGCGCACGCGACTTCCTGGTTCCTTCGCGGCTCACCCCCGGTAGCTTTTACGCGCTGCCTCAGGCTCCCCAGCAATACAAGCAACTGCTGCAAGTGGCCGGGATGGAAAAGTATTTCCAAATTGCCCGCTGTTTTCGCGACGAGGATTTGCGCGCCGACCGCCAGCCGGAGTTCACGCAGATCGATCTCGAAGCCTCCTTCATCACCGAGGAGGAAATCCAGACACTCGTGGAGGGACTGCTTGCTCGGATTTTTAAAGAATCCAAGGGGATAGATATTCCGACGCCGTTCCCGCGCCTGCCCTACATCGATGCGATGAACCGCTTCGGCTCCGATAAACCGGACCTGCGGTTTGGCGTTGAATTGACTGAGCTGAGCGATCTCTTTGGCGCGTCCGAATTCAAGGTGTTTCGCAGTGTGCTCGATGGCGGCGGCGTGATCAAAGCCATCAACGCGAAAGGCGCGGCGGCAGCTTTCTCCAAGGAACAGCTCAAGAAATGGGAGGAATGGGTAAAGGTCGAATTCGGCGCAAAAGGCCTCGCCTACATCCGGCTCAAAGACGGTGTTTGGGAATCGCCCATCGTCAAATTCTTCAGCGAAGCCGAAAAGACCGCTCTGGCCGAACGCATGGGCTTTGAGGAAGGCGACGTGCTCTTCTTTGGCGCGGGTGCGTGGGAGCAGGTGTGCGAAATCCTGGGCCGGGTGCGGCTGCGCGTGGCGGAACTCCTCAAGCTCAACGAAGGCAACGAGGCGCTCAACTTCCTGTGGGTCGTCGATTTTCCGCTGCTCGCCTGGAGCGCGGAGGACAACAAATGGGTGGCTGTGCACCATCCGTTCACGCGCCCCAAGGGCGAAGATGTGGCGTTGCTCGATGCCGGTGAATACGGCAAAGTGCGCTCGGTGGCTTACGACGTGGTGCTCAACGGCGTCGAACTCGGCGGCGGCTCGATTCGTATCCACGAGAAAGAATTGCAGGCCAAGATGTTCGCGGTCCTCGGCGTCAACGAAGAGGAGCAGCAGGTCAAGTTTGGCCACCTGCTCAAAGCATTCAGCTTCGGAGCGCCGCCGCACGGCGGACTCGCGCTCGGGCTTGATCGCCTGGTCATGCTCATTTGCGGAGCGGAAAGCATCCGTGAAGTGATTGCCTTCCCGAAGAACAACCGGGGCAGCGACCTGATGACCCACTCGCCGGTGATCGTGGACTTCAAGCAACTGCGGGAACTCTACATCCAGAGCACGGCGAAGAAGGGGTAGGAGTCCGCAGATTTCGCAGATTGACGCAGATTCGATTCTTCTTCTCGTTCCCAAGTTGCACTTGGGAACGCAATGATACAGGCAGTTGCACTGCCGGTTCACAGCGAGCGTAGTGAGCCTAGAGCATTTTCGTTTGACGTTGTCGCATTGATTGTGCGCTGAAAGCGCAAGGGAAACCAGCCCAGGGCAGAGCGCAGCGTCGCCCTGGGTGCCGCGCAACAACCGGTTGCGCCCTGCAGGGCGCTGGTAAGGGG
>CAIYQA010000217.1 GCA_903928175.1 uncultured Spartobacteria bacterium
ATTCGTACCCGATCGTGCGCCCGGTCTCCAATACCAATCGATTCTGTCCAAGGAGGGTTTGCGCAAGCCCGTGCGGGAAAACCTCCTGGACATGTTTGCCGACAACGGGCTTGGAATCACTCAGGAGCAGGTTGAGAAAAGCCGTGTTGTGCATCAGGAAACACCCTTCCCGATCATAAATAAAGATGCCGTCCCCGGCCCCTTCGACAATCCGGTGAAAAAGCGAATGGCTCTCGCGCAAATCCTGTTCCGCCTTACAGTGGGCCGTGACGTCCCGCAGCGTTAATACCATCAAACCTTCAGGTCCTCCCTCCAACGGCTTCGCCCGAAGCCGCAACCAGCAGAGCCTGCCTTCCTGGAGCACCGAAAACTCTTTTTGAAATTCGGGCTGCGAACCTTCCGCAACGCCTCGAACGCCAAAGAGGATTGCCTCCGCCTCAAGGTTTGCCTTTCGAAATGCCGCCTCGTTGAAAACAGCCTCCGCCTTTTCCGCGCAGCCAATCCACGCCTGCTCTTTTTCCAAACGTTGCCAGGCTGCATTCGCGCCCGCAATGTGCCCCGAGGGATCGAGCAAGGCAATCGCCTCGTCCGAGGAGTCCAGCAGCGCCTCGGTTACACACAAAGAATCAGATTGTCTCTCTTCTTTTTGGGAAGAGGTTTTATCGGATCCGTCTGCTGCAAAAGTCCAAACCATGGATAAAAAGGGGAAGTTTTACCACTCCTTGGCAATGCAACTTTTATATATAACACCCAGCCCCGCGCAAGCATGAATTTGTACTCAATAATACGTATTGTTATTGCAATGGCTCTAAATCATGGAGCCGCCGCTGGCGACATTCCCTCCTCCTCTTCAGCGGGGGAGGGCACAGGCTCTGATTTCTTTTTGTCCCCGGACTTTTTCTTGTGTTTGCCGGCAACGGATTGCAGCAAATTCATGAATTGATTTCCGATCCTCTGGCCCACCATCACTTGCAGCAAATCGGTTTCAGGCCGCGCGAGCGTGCCGGTGACAGCGAAACCGATGTCGCGCCAATCGCCACCGGGCACGGGTTGGAAATTGGCGTCCATCCAGCCCGGCAGTTTTCGGCTCAGCTTGGGGTGCACGGCCAGTCGTGCGGCCAGATCGAGTTTTCCATCCAACGCGCTGGTCCCCTTTGCGTTGATGCGGATGCTGGGGGATTCCAGCAGGAGACTGTCCACAAAGAGCTTTCCCTCACTCGCCCGAAGATCAAGTTGCGCCTGCCGCAATTCGATGTCGCTTACCTCCATCTGCAAAGCGCTGCCGATCAGTTGCACCAGCGGAACCTGATCCATTCGTCCCCCCCGAAGCCGCACCTGAGCTGAACCCCCGAGGCTGAATTTATCCCCCACGCGCCCGTACAGATCGAGATTGCCTTGGAGTGTTCCCGCTATGCGCCGGTCCTTCTGTTTCTCGCCCAGTTGCGCCAGCACCCGCTGGAGGTTTACGCCATCAAAGAGCAGATCGAGCGTGAAAGGCGGCTGCCCCGGGCCCATCCCCAGTGTTGCCGCACCCCGGATGCCCCCCTCCGCCAAGCGCGCCCCAATGGGAGAGAGAGTGAGGCTGGTACCCTGAAATTCAAACGGGGTGCGGAACGCCTCAATGCTCAATCCGCTGCGCAATTTGGCAGCATGCACCACAATGCTTCCAGCGGCTTTGTTGGGCCCTTCCAGCACGACCTGCACCGTGACCCCTTCCAAAACCCCAAGCTCCCTCCCGTCCCGCTCCACAAAACCGAACCGGGCGTTTTCCATCGTCACAGCCTGGATGGGAAACTCCGGCCCCTTG
The DNA here is from genome assembly GCA_903928175.1 of uncultured Spartobacteria bacterium. Lineage (GTDB taxonomy): Bacteria > Verrucomicrobiota > Verrucomicrobiia > Chthoniobacterales > Chthoniobacteraceae > UBA695. The sequence goes on from CAIYQA010000217.1 coordinate 1,808, forward strand.
GGTGCGCTTTCCCCCGGACCGGGCACGCGCTGGATCGGCTCTTTGGGCTTTTGGGGCAAAGGCAAATCCCACCCGCCATCGGCGTTCTGCACCAAAACGAAGGACGGTTTTTGGATCACCAGCCGTTTGATCACCACGCGCCCTGAAAAAAGCGGACGCCAAGCCACCCTGGCTGCAATCGACGGGAGGGAGAATGAGGAAGGATGCGCGCCATCGGCAACGGTCTTTACCTTAATATCCGTTGCCCGTAGACCACTTAAAAACCCGTAATGAATCGCGCCGATCTTCACTGCCGCTCCCGTTTCCCGCTGGGCCGCCGCCTCCAACTGCTCCCGGGCGCCGCTCCGGCCCAAATAGCAATCCAAACCGAAACAGATTGCCGCAATGAGCGAAACGCATACCGCAAGAGCCGCGAGGAAATACCGCTTGGAAACTGTGTTCACACCGAGCAAAGTAAGCCCCTGCCCCTTGGAAAGAAAAGTCTCAATTCGTCATGCCCAAAACCGTCGTCATCCTCAACCCTGCCGCGCGAAGTGAAAGAGCCGCAGGGCTTTGCCGCAGCATTGAGGCGCTGGTTGGAAAGGATGCGACATTACGCCGGACCTCCCAACCGGGGGAAGCCCGATCCCTCGCCCGCCAGGCGGTCGCGAAGGGGTTTGAGCAAGTTGTCGTCGCGGGAGGGGACGGCACGGTCAACGAGGTTGTCAACGGCATCGCGGGTTCCTCCGCCACGCTGGGCATTCTGCCTGTGGGCACGATGAATGTATTTGCCGCCGAACTCGGGCTGCCCAGGGGCATCAAAGAAAGCTGGGCGGTCATCCAAGCCGGAGCCACCCGGGTCATTGATCTCCCCAAGGCTGCGGAGCACGTGTTTGTGCAGATGGCCGGTGTGGGGTTTGACGCCCAGGCGCTCAAGGAGACAAGCTGGGATGCCAAGCGCAATCTCGGCCCACTCAGTTACGTCATTACCGCGGCCCAAGTCGCCGCACGCAAACCTCCCGCGCTGCTCGTGGAATCCGACGGCCGCTCGCGCGAAGGCTCCTTCGTCTTAATCGGCAATGGGCGCTACTATGGGGGGCCGTTCCCGGTCTTCCGCAATGCACGGATCGACGACGGGCTTCTGGACGTCATTATTTTGAAAAACGTGGGGCATCTGGACCTCATTCGCTATCTGCAAGGGGTCCTCTTTGGCACCCACCTCGACATGGAGGATCTCGAATATTTCCAGACAAGCCACCTCACCATCACCAGCGATGAGGAAGTGCCGGTGGAAATCGATGGGGAAGTCATCGGCAATCTTCCGGTCAGCTTTGAATGTGGGAGTCAAAAATTGCGCGTCCTCGCTCCGGAGTAAACAGCACGAAAATCCATCAGGAGAAGACGATCAGGAGAAGATAATCAGGAATCCAGGAATCCAGGAAAAGAGAAGAATGGCCCAGCTTGCTTGTCATCCCGAACGCAGTGAGGGACCCCGCAAGCGATTCCCGACTCCCGAATGAAAAGAAAACAGGAACTACGGAAAATCAGGAAACCAGGAAACCAAGAAAAAGGCTGGGAAATCTCGTGCAAATCCCAACGGAATGCGAAAATGCCCCGTTCTTTGTGCGAGACCTTTGGATGCAGTTGGGAATAGCTTGCCAGATCCCTCGCTCCGCTCGGGATGACAGGCAAGTTCGCCCCTATTCTCTCCTTTTCCTGGTTTCCTGGTTTCCTGATTTTCCGTAGTTCCTGATAGATCATTTTCCTGCCGGGGAGCCGCTCCTTTTTGCAAGCGTCCTCACCCCGCCGGCTCCACCCCAAAGCCCGGCCCCGGCCCCGGCGTGAGCACCCCCTGGCGCAAGGGCAAACCTGTAAGCGGATCGTCCGCCAGCAACCAGGCACCGTCCAAATCCGCATAATCCGTCTCCTGTGCCACCACCACCCCGGCGGCGATCAGCAGGCTGCTCTCCAACATGCAGCCGACCATGGTGCGCAACCCGAGTTCCCGCCCCCGCCGGGCCATTACCAACGCGGGTGTCAGCCCGCCGCATTTCACCAATTTGATGTTAAAACCGGAAAAGCACCCTGGCATCCGCTCCACGTCTTCCAAGGTAACGCAACTCTCGTCGGCCAGGATCGGCAACGCCGAGGCTGCGAGCAACTCCGGCATCCGCTCATCACGGGCGGGCGAAAGCGGCTGTTCGATAAAGAGGACGCCCAGCCGCGCCAATTCCCGCGAAACGGCCTGGATATCGATTTTTTCCCACGCCCCGTTGGCATCCACCGCCAGTGTCGCACCCGTCCGCTTGCGGATGAACGCGATGGGCGTAAGGTCGGCCATCGAGTCGGATTTCATTTTGATCAGGGGAAAGCCACTCAGTTCCACCGCTTTGAGTTCCAGTTCGGATTCGCTGGAGAGGCCGATGGTGCAAAACGACTGCACGGGGCGCGCGGGACGCCCCAGGGCCAATTCGGCGACACTGGTCCCCTTGCGGCGCGCCAGCCAATCCCACAGGGCGAGATCCAGCGCGCATTGGGCGGCCCGCGAAGGCGCAAGCCAGGGCCAACCCTCCAGCCACGCGCGTTCGATATCCGCCACGCTCTCGATTTCCAGCCGCTCGATAAACGGCGCAGCCGCCTCCAAAAAATGCCGGACATTTCCGGCGGTCTCGTCAAAATAGGCATTGGGCGAAGCCTCGCCGCGTCCCGTGATGCCCTCGGCGCTGATCTCCAAAAAAATATTTCGCACCTCAGCCCTTGCGGCCCGGCTGATTCGGAACACATTACGCGGATGCAAATTTTTCGAGACTGCGTTGAGTTTCATCGTTGACCCATTTTATGCATAACCCCGGGCAAAATCCCAGCCGCACGAACCGTTTTACCACCCGTTCCATTGGTTCTTCCCACGAGAACCGACCCCTCCTGCTCCACGAGACGCCTGCCTTCGCATCCGCCCCGGGCGGCACCCTCCTCATCGGGGGAATGCACGGGGACGAACGGGCAACCATCCTCACTTTACTTTCCTTTCAGGATCGTTTGCAACGCTCTGGGCGCGTTTCGGAATCGGCACCCGCCCTGGGCATTCTCCCGCTGGCCAACCCCGACGGCTACCTCCACAACACCCGCTACAATGCCCGGGGCGTCGATCTGAACCGGAATTTTGAAACCGGCTGGAGCCCCGAAAGCGAGGAACCGTCCGGGGCAGCCCCGTGGTCGGAGCCGGAAAGCCGGGCCTTGCGCGACCTTATTTTACAGCAGCGGCCCGGCCGGATCGTCACGCTCCATTGGGCGCTGGCCGAACTCGACGCCGACGGGCCGCAATCCACCCCGCTGGCACTGGCCATGTGGAACAGCCTTACCGAGGCCGAACGCGCTCCTTATCGTTTGCGGGTCTCCGAATCCGAGGCGGTGTTCCCCAGCCCTGCGGAGTGCCCCGGTTCACTGGGGCAATGGTGTGGCACGGGTTTGCATTACCCGGATGGAAGCGCCCCGGCCATTGTCACGCTGGAACTGCCCTATGACCCGGCCCTGCCGCGTCCTTCGGCGCTGCCCGGCGACCATCTCGCCCGGCTCCGCTACGCCTGGAAACAGGACGCCCGGGGGTATTTGAGTGCCGTGGAAGGCCCCGTGCACAAAATGCTGTGGGCGGCGTGCTGACGCGCTACGCAGAGGATCTCGCGCAAAGCCGCAAAGAACGCAAAGGAAAGGCACTCATTCTTTAATCTCGTTCCCATTCCCAAGCTGGAGCTTGGCAACGAGGGGACGAGGGGTGGATCGGCCGCTCCGCGGGCGATTTCCCAAAGCACATCGAGCGTAGCGAGCTGATTTTGTTTGCGACGCCCACCACCGGAATCGCGCGCGGAGCGCACGATCCACCTTCTCGGAAATTTTTGACCTGGTCTACATTCCCTTCCCGGTCAGCTTGAGGAACGGCGGCAAATCGGCCATGAGCTTCTCAAAGGCTTTGAAGTCCACTTGCTGCGCCCCATCGCTCATCGCTTCCGCCGGGTGGGGGTGAACCTCAATAATCAAGCCATCGGCGTTCATTGCGACCGAACCCCGGCAGAGCGCCGCCACCAGGCTCGCTTTGCCACACCCCTGGCTGGGATCGACAATCACCGGCAGATGTGATTCCGCCTTGGCCACCGCCACCGCCGAGAGGTCCAGCGTGTTGCGCGTGAATGTCTCAAAGGTGCGGATGCCCCGTTCGCACAGCATCACGTTCGGATTGCCGTGGGCGAGGACGTATTCCGCCGAAAGCAGCCATTCCTCGATTTTCTGGCTCATGCCGCGCTTGAGCAGGATCGGCTTGCCGCTCTGGGCCGCTTCGATGAGCAGCTGGAAATTCTGGGCGTTGCGGGCGCCGATTTGCAAAATGTCTGCCGAGGCGGCCACGTGTTCCACGTCCCGTTCGCTCAACACTTCCGTGACGATTTTCAATCCCGTCTCTTTCTTGGCCACCTGCAAGAGCCGCAGCCCTTCCTTGCCAAGCCCCTGGAATTCGTAGGGCGAAGTGCGCGGTTTATACGCCCCGCCGCGCAGGATTGTCGCGCCCGCCGCTTTCACGGCGCGCGCCGTGGAAAGCAACTGCTCCTCGCTTTCCACCGAACAGGGACCCGCCATTACGGTAAAATGCGGGCCGCCCACCTTGATGCCGTCCACGTCGATGATGGTGTCTTCGGGATGAAACTCGCGGCTCACCAGCTTGTAGCGTTTCTGGACCCGGAGCACTTCCTGCACTTGCGGCAGCACATTCAAGCTCTCCAGAGTGTGATGGATGCGCTCGTCCCCAATGGCCGCCACCACGGTCTGCTCGGTCCCAAAAATCGGCCGGGGGTCGTAGCCGAGTTTGGCAACTTCGGCGATCACTTGGTCGATTCCCTCGCGGGAGGTGTTGGGTTTAATGACAATAATCATGGAAATACGGAGTGAGGTGTTGGAATATCTCCTTAGAAGAGCCTATTTTCTCCTTCCCGAAAACCTTTTAATTTTTCCTATGCCCGATTTTACCGGCGGCGGCATCTACGCACTCCCCTCCGAAATCCGCTCCATCGGCGACGCGCGGATCGACCAGCGCATCCACGATCTGGTGCGCGACTACGGCTGCAACTCCGCGAGCAATTTTATCCAGGAGATGATCGTCACCGCGCTCAAGATGGGGCGCGACGGATTGAGCGAAGCCGACCTCAAGCTGTTCAACCGCTCCCTGCGTGAACTGCGCCACGCGGCCCGCGTTTTTGCCAAATACACGGACCACCATAAAGTCGTCGTCTTCGGCTCTGCGCGCACGCCGCAGGACCACCCGGAAGCGCTGGCCGCCGAGGAGTTCGGTCACAAAATGCGCGAACGCGGTTTCATGATCATCACCGGCGGCGGCGACGGCATCATGGGGGCCGCCCAGCGCGGCGCGGGACGCGACAGCTCCTTCGGGCTCAACATCCGCCTCCCGTTCGAGCAGCGGGCCAATGCGGTGATCGACGGCGACAGCAAGCTCATCAACTTCAACTATTTCTTCACCCGGAAACTGAATTTTGTGAAGGAAACCCATGCTGTCGCGCTCTTTCCCGGCGGGTTTGGAACGCTGGATGAAGGGTTTGAAGTGCTCACCCTGATGCAGACCGGCAAGGCGCGCATCTTTCCGATCGTCTTCGTGGATCGACCAGGCGGCACCTACTGGAAGACGCTCCTGGATTTCCTGGAAAACCACCTCCTCGAACACGGGCTGGTGAGTCCCCACGATTTCAATCTGTTCCGGCTGGCCACGAGCGTGGACGACGCCGTGGAGCAAATCCTCCAGTTCTACCGCAACTACGTCTCCTACCGCTGGGTGCGGCATGAACTGGTCATCCGGCTGCGCTGCCGACTCACCGACAAGGCGATCCAGGAGTTGAACCGCGAATTCGCCGATCTGCTCGCCAAGGGGCGCATCGAGGCGACCCCTCCCCTGCCCGAAGAGGCAAACCAGCCCGACCTGGCTGCCCTGCCCCGCCTGCGACTCACCCCCAAACGCCACGATCTCGGGCGTCTGCGCGCCCTCCTGGACGCCATCAACCGCGCCCCCACCTTGGGGTAATCCCAAGCCCTTGTGCTTTTTTTCACAAGTTTCGGCTTGCCCGGAAAATCTCTGCCCGTAGAGTTGCCCACATGGTTTCTCAGACGCCGGTTGCTTTCGACACCAAGTTCGAAAACAACGTGATCATCACCAAACTGGACGAGACTATCAACTGGATGCGTAAAAACTCGCTCTGGCCCATGCCGATGGGTCTCGCCTGTTGCGCGATTGAGTTGATGGGCACGGCCTCTTCCCGGTACGACATCTCGCGCTTCGGCGCGGAGGTGATGCGCTTTTCGCCCCGGCAAAGCGACGTCATGATTGTCGCGGGCACCGTCACTTACAAGATGGCCCTCGCTGTCAAACGCATTTACGACCAGATGCCCGAGCCCAAATGGGTCATCGCCATGGGGGCTTGCGCTTCCAGCGGCGGCATGTATCGCAGCTATTCCACCTTGCAGGGCGTCGATCAAATCATCCCCGTGGATGTCTATGTCTCCGGTTGCCCGCCCCGCCCGGAAGCGCTCTTGGAAGGGCTCATGACGCTCCAACGCAAGGTGGCGACCAACAAATCTCTCTTGGGTCAAAAACGCCTCACCACACCCAACTTAGCATGATCCTCGCCGACGCCATTGCCGCTCTGGAAAAAGAATTTCCCGTCCTCGCGAAAAAGGAGTTCCGCGCCCAAACCACCCTCACTGTGGAACCGGCGCGCATCGCCGAGATTTGTGCTTATGCGAAAAGCGCCCTCGGGTTCGACTCGCTCACCAATCTTTGCTCGGTGGACAATTTCGGAAACGAGCCGCGTTTTGAGGTGGTGTACGAACTCTACTCATTCGCCCACAACCATTACCTGCGCTTGAAAACAGCCGTCTCCGAAGACGAACCGTCGCTTCCCAGCGTGGCGGGAGTCTGGAATGCGGCGGATTGGCATGAGCGCGAGGTGTTCGACATGATGGGCATCCGCTTCAGCGGCCATCCCGATCTGCGCCGGATTTTGATGTGGGACGGTTATCCTTATTACCCGTTGCGCAAGGACTTCCCGCTCGCCGGGCGTCCCAGCGAGGTGCCGGATGTCGCTTTTACAAAAGCCGCTCCGCTGGAAGGCGGCCCGTTCGTCACCACACCCTGTGATGCGGGCAGCAAAGAGCGCGAGCCGCGCTCGAAGCGGATGGAGTAGGGATTTTTAGCCGCAAAGAGGCGCAAAAAACGGAAGCCTGAACTTTGGGCCCATGCCATGGACGATGAGAAGCTTGCATTTCATGGCGCTGTAAAAGGAGCCATCATCGGAGGATTGGTCGCCATCGGGATTCCGGTAGCGTTGCTGGCTTTCGCCGTCATTGGATACAAGGGCGGCGGGGCAAATATTGAAATCGGTTTATTATTTTTTGCCCTGCCGGTTTACCTGCCTTTGGCAATCTGGTTTGGCTGGAAGATGGGCAAAAAGCATTCTCGAAAATAACGAGTCTCCGCTGCCAGAAGCTCAACTGGACAAAGTTTTCCCTCGTTTCCTCGTTCCCAATCTCCTGATTGGGAACGCAAGTGTCCTGGAAACTCTGTTTCCCCAAGCGGGCCATGGCAGAGGGGCTGTTGAAAATGCAAGGCGCAGGGGGTCACCACGCTTTACGAAACGGAGTTTCGCAGACAAGCACGTTCCCAATCAGGAGATCGGGAACGAGAACTGGAATAACGAGTGTCCGCTGCCAAAGGCTCGACTGGACAAAGTTTTTCTGCGTTTTTTGCGCCTTTTTGCGGCTAGACCAGTTTCGGTTTAATTTGTCGCATTCCTCTCGCCCCGAAGG
>CAIYQA010000218.1 GCA_903928175.1 uncultured Spartobacteria bacterium
ATCCGTCCCGCTAGCCAGCACAGCCGCCGTGTCGCTCGTCGACGCGTGGGCGCTGGTGCCGCTGGCGATCATCGAGGCCACCGTGGCCGTTGTGGGCGTGTTGGTGCTGATCGTGGTGCCGCTGGCGACGGTCGCAATCAGCGCCGCAAAAAGAGTGAGGAGTCGTTTCATGTTAAGCGATGGATTTGAGGATGCCTTTTTCGTAGGTGAGCGTTTTGTCGCCGACGGTAATGTCCACGGTCATACCGCCCAGGGCTCCGGCCTCGATCTCGATCTCGTCGGCGTCCCGATAGACAGCGTTGCCGACCACGAACAAGAGCTGTTGCGTTTTCCGCTCAATGTCGGACTCGGTCCACGTGACCTGAGCCATGAGATTCACAGAGGTCTGGTTTGCCAGGAGCGCGACCAGGTCGGGGAGCGACGGGCGCAACGTGAAGCGGTAGCCATTCTCCGGAGCCGGGGCCTTTGTCCAGGCGAGTCCCTGGACAAGACTGGGATCAGTGTAGCGCTTATCTTGTTTCGCCACGAAGATTCCGGTCGCGCCGGTAGCCAGTTCGACCACATTCGTGCCGTCGTGAAAAACGCAGTCCAGGTGCAGCGTGGAACCGAGCACTCCGGTGATTTGAGAGAGCGGCGTCGTGGAGCCGATGGCTGCCGTGGCCTGGCCGGTTTCGTTGTGGATGTAAATTTTCACAGTGCTTTGAAATATTTGAGGGCACCGCGTGCGGCGGATTTTTCGAATTGCTCATCGCTAGGCAGTAAGCTGCGGTCTTGTGTTTGTGTCACTGACCGGACCAGCACGTAGAGCGCGACGATTTGATTTCCCGACGCCATGCAAATGACATTCTTCCCTTTTGGAATGAACAATTTGAGGACATCCCAGATTTGCGCAGGGCGGCGATTGTAGGACAGCGCGTGGACCGGAATTGCCAGGCTCTTGGCTGAGACCGGGCGGATTGTCACATCGCGCAACGCCCGGATCATTCCGGGATGGTTGATCGTGAGGGTGGCGTTGGATGCATTCGCGGTTAAAGCCGCCGAGCTTTCTGCTTTCTCCGCAGCTTGCGCCAAATGGTTCGATGGCGCGGCTCCCAGTTTTTGAGCCGTGGTGTGGCGCGTTGCCGCAAGGCCGCGCAAATAATCGACGGTTAGCCGCTGGACTTCGTAGCCCATCGCTCCATGTAGTTCCGTGCGGCCAGCTACGCCGACTGCGTTCATTAATTTTTTCAGCCTTGGAGTGGCCGTATCTGCGATGGTCAGAATCATGCGGCGAGTTCCTCCAGTTCGTCCAGGAGTGCTTGTTTGAACTCCGGACCAAGTTTTTCCAGCGCCGCCTTGACTTCCTGCTGACCTGGGGACAGCTGGCCGCGCATCGGTGCGGAAATTTCATCCCCGGAGATCAACCCAAGCTGGACACATTCCTCACGCGAAACCTCACGCCAGGCCATGCCGGAATTGAATGCGAAAGGCGGAAACGGATTTCCCAAGGTATCCGTATAATTGCCCGAGCCATCGCCCAGCGCCTGCCAGATCGGCGAATCCTTGCGGGCGATCATCGGGTGCCGCAACGCCCCCTGCCAGCCTACACTTTCACCGGCTGTCTCCCAGCGCAAGCTCCAGCCGTCGCTATGGCTCTCAGCTGATCCGCGCGGGATGCGGCGCAAATACAGCCGGACCAATTCCCAGGCGGGATATTCCCGAAGCGCATAGGGGCTATTTCCGGCCACCATGCGCCCATAGTTCGCCGCGATGCGCTGGTTGGTCTCCAGCATCAAATCGATCCGCCGCTCCGAAGAGAGATCTCGCAGGCTGCCGCGTTCCGCCGGTGGGACCACGCCGATTTCTCCGGGGAAACCCTTTTCCGGATCATAGCCCAATTCGGCCAGCTTGCGCATCAT
>CAIYQA010000219.1 GCA_903928175.1 uncultured Spartobacteria bacterium
CAAGGAAAAAGAGCGCGTCTCCCTCGGCCTCAAGCAGACCCAGAAAAACCCGTGGGAAGAAACCGAAGGCCGGTTCCCCATCGGCACCAAGGTCAAAGGCAAGATCACCAACCTCGTTCCCTACGGCGCGTTCGTGGAGATCGAAGAAGGCGTCGAAGGCCTCATCCACGTCTCCGAACTCTCCTGGACCAAGCGGATCACGCGCCCCTCGGACGTGCTCACCATCGGCCAGGAAGTCGAAGCCGTCGTGCTCGGCGTCAACAAAGAGGAGCAGAAAATCTCCCTCGGCGTGCGCCAACTCGAGCCGAATCCTTGGGACGAGATCGAACACAAATATCCGATCGGCAAACAGGTCAAGGGCGTGGTCCGCAACATGACCGCCTACGGCGCGTTCGTCGAACTCGAGGAAGGCATCGACGGCATGATCCACGTCTCCGACATGAGCTGGACCCGCAAGATCAATCACCCGAGCGAGATGCTCAAGAAGGGCGACGAGATCGAAGCCGTGGTCATCGACATCGACAAGAACGCCCAGCGCATCAGCCTCGGCGTCAAGCAGCTCGACGAAGATCCGTGGAAGATCATCGACACCCGCTACAAGATCGGCGACCTCGTCACCGGCAAAGTCACCAAGCTCGCCAGCTTCGGCGCGTTTGTGCAGCTTGCCGACGACATCGACGGCCTCGTGCACATCTCCCAGCTCAGCGAAGACCGCGTGGAGAAGGTCAAGGACGTCCTCAAGGTCGGCCAGGAAGTCGAAGCCCGCGTTATCAAGGTCGACAAGACCGAACGCCGCATCGGCCTCTCCGTCAAAGCCGCGAACTACTCCGAAGACGATCTGCGCAAGGAAACGGAAGCTTTCGACAGCATCCGTCCCGGCGAAGACCTCGTCGGCCTCGAGCAAGCCTTCATGGCGGCCGAGGAAGAGTATCGCCCCGGCGACCGCAAGAAATAGTCGGTCGCCTGAGGCGACTTGCGGTTCGCGCTACCGCGCGGTGCGGCGGCTTCGCCCGCCGCGCAGGTGGCCCAAGTCATAATTCAAAACCCGGCCAGGGCAACCTGGCCGGGTTTTTTCTTCGTGAGCTTCGTGCCTTCGTGTGAGAATATCTTCCTGATGCGCACCTGGACTGCACTTCTCACATTATGGTTTTTTGGCCTGTTGATGGCTAGGGCTGAAGCACCATGGCCACCAGCGAAGGTGGAACCAACGGAGCTTTGTTATTCGCCTGACAAGAAAATGGCGACCTTTTGGGTGGATGGCGACCCGGGCAAACCACTAGGCTTGCTCCGCACAATCGGCGTGGTGCCGATTCCTCGCGGCGATCCTGTCTTTTCTCTCGTGACTTTTCCACGCTGCACGCAGGCGGTTTGGAATGAGAGTTCCAGCCGCTGCGCCATTATGAACGCGCCGGATAACGGCAACGTGTATTTCTGGATGGTGCGGCAGGCAGGAAAAGAAAAATGGGGTGAAGCAATCTGGAAAACCACACCGTTTGACCCCATGAAGTCGCTTGCTGAAGCGTTTCTTGCCCATTGGGACGAACACCGACTCTGGAGGCCGGGGGTGCTTTCCATGACATGGCAGGATGACCAAACACTCATTATCGAAGCCGTGGACAACAATGGCGCGTATAGCCTCACTGTGAGCGCGGATGATCTCGACCACCCGAAAATCGAGAAGCGCCAGCGGAAGAAGGACGAGTAAAACCAGGGATATTTCTTCTCGCGTTTTTGCTTGCCACCCGCGCATTACGCATTAGGTTTACCGCCCTGTCCCGAGCCTCTTTTTCTGCGGCTGCGCGGCAGATAAAATCGGGGGTATAGCTCAGTTGGTAGAGCGCTTCGTTCGCAAATCTTATCTGGGTAAATTCGCCCGTTCTTTCCCTAATTTGTCCGAAATTGCCTCTTTGTGACTGCCCACAAGACCTCGCCATGCGCTACATCCCGCGATTTCTTGTCTCTAGTGTAGTGTACACGAAATAGGTAGTCGCTACTTACCATTGATGTAAGATGACGGGCATGCCTCGCCCCATCATTGCCCTCGAACTCGACAGCATCCAACGCAACGCCCTGAATCGGATCGTCCGAGCGGCGACCTCTCCCCAACGCTCTGTCACGCGCGCAAAA
>CAIYQA010000220.1 GCA_903928175.1 uncultured Spartobacteria bacterium
CAAAATTGGCCGCTACACTTGCACACTTTTTTGGCATCGGATATTTTCGATAAATGGCAACTGAACTCGAAATTATTACCCACGTAAATACCCAACGGGCTTTCAATGAGGCTTTGAAGAAGGCGCTGTTGGTTGACCCGGAAATGGTCAAGGCACTGGGCTTGCCCGCGTTTACCACCGACTGCAAAATCGAAGTTGCCTTCGCGATCAAGATGGCTCGCGACTGGGACACAGATTCCACCGCAGCGGAGATCATTTTCTCCCTCACGGGCGTGATTTGCTCCCGCATAATCAACGCCGAAGGAAGCGCCAAGCTGAAAGGCCTCATGGTTGGCTGGTCAGAATTGCTCGCTGATTACGCCGTGGGGATGCCCCAATTCGAGAATATGAAGGTCTGCGCGAAGGTTATCGCCTAGAACCCCAGGAATCTGGAGCTTCACGAATTCGATTATCGCTTCACGGCATGAGGATATCTGATCAGCGAACGTATCTGCTGAATGCGCTCCCGCACATCTCACTTACGGTTGGAAGACGAGTCGCCGGTGCCAGTCGAGGTAGGTACGGTGCTCTGGGCTGATCCAGCGGAGCTTTACAGAGGATCCGCGATTCATGCCGAGAAGCAAGGCGTGATCCTCGGTTATTCGGCTGGAAAACAGGCCATGACCCCAGTCGTCGAAAGATAACAGCCCACAATCAAAGAGCGCATCGAGGTGCGCGGCAAGGAGGAAGCCGTTGAAGACATCAAGGCGCTCGGTGTCGGTGACACAGTTGGCCCATGGTTTCGCATGGCTGGCGCGCAGTAGTTCGGGAATGGAGAGGCCCGTGATTGCGCAAGCTCCACCCCAGTAATCCATGAGGGCCTGGCGAAAAAGATTCTGCCCTACACGCTGTTTGACCAATCGGATCGCCTCTGTGCTTTCCAAGGTCTGTGCTTCGATCTTGGCGACCTCTTCCGCATACCGATCCGCAGCATGCGTTGGAAGAGACATCGCCAGTTCAGCGGCGCGATGCAGGAGCTTACCCAAAGCCGCTTCTCCTTGAGCATGGAATCCGCCCTCCGAGTCCTGCATTTCTGGAAAACAGCGCACAATCTCGGCTGGTTGAGGGCCTCGCGGAAAGTTGACCCGCCAAGGCCCGCCCGGATTTATCGATGGCAGAACATGCGCTTCCGCTTTGTGTCGTGCGGAGAACATTACCACACGCTCAGGTGTGCTGCTTTGAACATTTTCCCAGCCGTTGGAATAACCGGCTCTTTCGATGAGTGAACGTTCGAGGGAGTTCATTTTACAAACGTCGAATTTTTTCTCGGCAGGCAGGATAGGCGACCAGTCAAAGACGAGTGCTTTGCGACATTCATCCAGCCACCATGCATATTCCTTGCCATTCCGGGGGATATTATACTCCTTAAAATACCCTCCTCCTGGAGTTCCCTTCTCAGGGCCTTTCTTCCAAACGATTAGCCCTGTGACCTTCGGAAATTTTTCACGAGTCTTGATCCATCGCGCAAGGTCATTCAGTCCGTGCAGTTGCAAGGTCTGACCATCTGTCTCACCCCGTGGGGCGTCCGGCGGCAAATTGAGTAAATCAAGTGCTTCACCATATCCAAGAAAATCCTCTGGCGCATTGATGTTCAAGCGCCCCTTGTTAATTTCACTGACAAGCAAGGCCAATAGTTTTTGGCCTTGCGGGGATAGTTCCGTTTGTGTGCTTTTCATGTCCTTGTTAGTAATGGCCAATGCATTTAGGACTAATCAATACCCTCGCTTGAACAACAAGCCCTTCGGCTCGGAAGCATCGAGAGTGAGGATAAGGCGTCCTTCGCGAATATCCTCTGGGGGCGCTTCCGTGGTAGTGATGATGTATTGGAAATTCAACGCGCCTTTACAGTCCTTCTCGGCTGCTGCAATTATGTCAAAAATGGCACTGTAGGGCACGGGGGACATGTCGGCCACGCGGGGGCTATCGTGGATAAGAAACCGAGGATGCAGAC
>CAIYQA010000221.1 GCA_903928175.1 uncultured Spartobacteria bacterium
ATTTTCCCCGAGGGGACGCGGTCGCCCGACGGCAATCTGCAACCGGCGCAGCCCGGGGTCGGGTTCATCATCGCCAAAACGCTTGCCCCTGTGGTGCCAATGCGCATTTTTGGGTCCTACGAGGCCCTGCCCAAAAACGGCAAAGAGTTTCACGCCACACCGATCACAATCGCTTTGGGCGAGCCACTCCATTTCACCAAGGCCGATCTCGAAGGAGGCCGCGAAGTTTACCAGCGCCTCGCAGACCGGGTGATGGCGGCGATTGCGGCCATCGAATACGAGGAGTAACGGAGCGGGAACGACTACCTGCGCTGGGTCCTGAGCTGGCGCACGAGGCTTACATAAAGGGCAAAGAGTGATCCGAACGCGAAGCCCAGCATCACCAGTGTGTTCACGGTCAACACGCTGAAGTGGAAGGTGTGCTCTGTGCCAAAAAGTGTGTAGTTGTAGAATTTGTCCGGGCCAAAGAAAACATTGATCCGGTGCATCGGCTGGCGGCGGTAGTCGAGCTGTTCGCTCTCCGCCTTGGAAACCAGATCGGTGATCTTTTGGTTGACGTAGAGCCTCTCGGCGGAGATGCCGCCCTTGGGCCGAAGCGCGCTGGTTTTGAGCGGGCTGCCCTTGAGAACAGCATCCACGCGCCTGAACCGATTTGACACATCCTCGGGCGTCTCCCCTTCCAGCCCGGAGAGGAGCGCGAGGGTGTCCTTCAAATCTTCGAGCCGATTGCTCTCGGACTCGGTGAGCGGCGCGGCCTTGAGTTTTTCCTTCAACAAATCGATCTGCCGCTGCGTCTCCTCCTGGCGGCTGGTGAGCGGGTTGAGCTTATATTGCGCGACGACGATCGCCTCGTAGCTCCAGCGCATCGGCATGAACTCGCACAGGAACGGCACCTGGAGGGCGCTTTCGTTTTTGCCCGTCGCGCGGTCGGGATTCACGGCAAACCAACGGGTGACGGCATACACCAGGTTGAGGTTGCGGTTCATGTCCTCATACTTGATGAGCGCACCGCTGAGAAGGATCTGCGGGATCAGAATGAAAGGGACCACGTTGGCCGCCGCCTTGCCGTCCGCGACCAGCGAGGAGACGAAAAGCCCGATCGCAATTCCGGTAAACGCCGTGATGAAATTGAAAAAGAAATAAATCCAAAACATCCCGCGGATTTCCAGGATGGCATTGCCGATGAGGGTGAACATCGCGCATTGAACGGCGGCAAACAGCGCAAGTGTGAGCGCCTTGGCGGTAATGTAATAGGGAAGCCGGATACTCAGGTTGCGCTCCCGCTGAAGCGTAGCGCGATCCAGGATTATGTCGTCCGCGGAGTTCGTGAGCCCCAAGAACATCACCACGACCAGCGAGAAGAAAAGATAGGTTGGGATATGATAGGCGCTGGCAAAATCGTAGCTTCCGCTTTCATTATAATAAAGCACGCACCCGATGAGGGTGGCGAGCACGGGCGCGGCGACGATGGTGATGAGCAGGTTGGCCCGGTTGCGCATCTTGCTGAGGAATGCGCGGCGCAGGAGGGTCTGGAATTGCGTCCATTCATCACGCCAGCGGATCGGCTCCTTACCCGCTAGGGGCGCCGCAAACGAGGCGGCGGGCATTGCGGGCTGCTTGCGGACCCCCACTTGTCGCACGTCCTGGAGCAGGCGGAACGATTCGTATTTGTCGCGCCAGTAATCGGGCGAATAACGCCGGGCGGGCACGAGCTGCCCCTGCTGGTTCTCCTCGTAAATGATGTCGCCGGAAAGATCGCGCAGCGGCGTTTCGAGCACGTCGAAGATGAACTCCGGGCGCGTGGTGCCGCACGCGGGGCAACCGCCCAACTCCGTGCCGAAATGCTGCTCATGCTCGGCTTCCGCAAAATAGGCGAGCATCTCGTGCGGCGTGCCGAAGAACACCAGTTTGCCCCCTTTATCCATCAGAAGCGCCTTGCTGAACATCTGGAAAATTTTCGAGTTCGGCTGGTGGATCGTCACCAGGATGATCTTGTTGTGCGCCATCGACCGAATGATCTCGACCACGTGCTCGGCGTCCTTGGAGGAGAGTCCGCTCGTGGGTTCATCGAATAAAAAAACGTCGGCCCCGCCGATCATGTCCAGCCCGATGTTGAGCCGCTTGCGCTCACCGCCGGAAAGGATTTTTTTCAACGGCGTGCCGACGATGGAATCGCGCCGCTCGTTCAATCCGAGCTCGGCCAGCTTGGTGTCGATGCGCCGCCCGCGGTCGCCCGTGGAAAGATGCGGCGAGCGGATGGCCGCCGCGAAGTTGAGGTTTTCGGCAATGGTGAGATGCTCATCGAACGCATCGTTCTGCGGGATGTAGGCGACGTGTTGCTTGAGGCGCTCGACATCTTCGTAAAGCGGTTCGCTATTGAGCAACACCTCCCCGTGCATCGGCTGAAGCTGACCCGCCAGCACGCGCAAAAGTGTCGATTTGCCCGAACCGCTCGCGCCCATGACGCAGACCACTTCGCCGCGGTTGACGCTGAAGGAGATGCCGTCAAGCCCCGTCTCGTTCGCGTTGAAGCTATGGCTCAAATCCCGCGCCTCAAGCGAGGAGATAATGTTGCGCTCCTCCTCGATGATCCGTTCGGAAAAATCGCACCGCAGGATTTGCCCGGTGTCGATCAGGATCGTATCGCCGTCCACCAGCGGCGCGGAGTTGCGCACAGGAGTCTCGCCGACAAGGATCGGGCGGTCGGCCTGGAGCACTTCCAGGCGGCCGACGCGATTTTCATAATCACACTGAATGCGCAGAAGCACGTCGCCCCCCGTTCCCGGAGAAAGCAGGATATCCTCCTCTTCGAGCAAACTGCTGTTGTTGGAGACGAGGTATTCGCTCTTGTGCGCCTTGAGCTGGAAACGCCCGCCCAGCGCCCGCGCCTTGCGGCGCAGATCATCGAGGGGGAGCTGCGAGCCGTTTTTGAAACGGATGATGTCATCGAGCGTCCCCTCGGCGCTCGCGCCCGCCTTGAGTTGGATCCCGTTAAGGACAGCATCCACGTTTTTGAGCGCCCGCACGCGCACCTTGAGCCCGAATTTCACCTCCAGGCGCGAATCGCGGCTGCGCGTCTTTTCCAGTTCCACTTCGCCGTCGGCATCGATGGAAAGATAAGCGTTGGCCACAACGACATTTTTCTTCGCGTCGAAATACCAAATAAGATCCTGGTAGGTGAGCACCTGCTCGCCAAGCACGATGCGCTGGCCGGAATAAACACGGCAGAACTCCCCCGGCTGCAACGGCCGACTGCGCACAAAAACGGACCGCTGCGTCTGGTTTTTAAAGAGGATCAACTCATGGTAGCGGTAGGCCATGAGCCGCTCGCCGGGAGCCAGGCCCTTCAGCGCCACATCACACGCGGGGCCCGCGCCGAAACAGATCGACTCCAGCGGCGACGCCCCCTTCTGGTAAATAGACGGGTCGGCTTCATCGGAGGCGTTCAGTTGGTAAACAATGTCGATCGCCTGCGCCGCCATGCCAAGCTGCGACATGAAGGCATAGAAATCCACCAACTGCTCGCTCTTGTTCATGTCAGCCTTGGCGATCAAGTCATAAAGCTGCACACCGAGCATGATCTTCCGGTCATCGCTGAGCTGGGCGGAAAGCTTTTGCGCCATCCCGGAGAGATCCTGCTGCTCATTGAGCGCCTGCCGGAAGAGTTTTCGGAGTTCGGAATAGACCGCCTCCGGGTAGTCGTAGCGAAGAAACCCAAGCGAGGAATCGATTTCCTCCTCCAGCACCTCGCCATTTACCTTGGAAAACGCCGCCAACACCTGGATCAGGAGCGGAAGCAAATTCGGACTCTCCGTCACCGTCCGGGGCGTGCGCAATGCGCGGCGCATCATCGTTCGAGCCGTGCTGTTGAGCCGGTGCAAGAACGGAGTGACCCCGCGAACGCGCATCGCAAATTTTTCCACGAATTCAGTCATTCACAACAATTTCACTTATACTCTCATGAAAATCGCCCGGGGGAAAGCGGTTTGGGAAAAGAAGAGGATTCACGGGCGTGATTCAAAGTGGGTGAGGTGCAGAGCGATTCGTCCGGGGAGCGCAGCCGTCCCGGCTGCTGGTTTCGGCGTCCCGCCGAAACGAACTTTTCGCGGGGTGTGCGGCGGATGCGTTGAGCCTGATTAACGCTCTTTC
>CAIYQA010000222.1 GCA_903928175.1 uncultured Spartobacteria bacterium
AGCGGGTTGAGTTCCTCGGCGATCAGTCGCCGAAGGTTTCTCCCCCGTCCGCGCCGGATGATTTGACGCACTTTCTCGCATAAGCGCCGGGTTGATTCCGCCGCTACTTTGAGCTTGGGATTCCGGTGTGCCGTCACACTGTAGCCCAAGAACTTCCTTTGGCTTGGCCGGGCCACTTGGCTCTTGGCCTCGTTGACTTTCAACCTCAGCCGCTCCGAGAGGAACTGCTTGAGCGACGCCATCACCCGTTCTCCGGCTGCCTTGGATTGCACGTAGATGTTGCAATCGTCGGCATACCGGCAGAACCGGTGTCCGCGCTTTTCAAGCTCCTTGTCCAGGTCGTCGAGCAGGATGTTCGAGAGCAGCGGCGAGAGCGGCCCGCCTTGCGGCGTCCCCTCCCGCCGCCTCTCGACGACGGTAGCACGCATTGGCAGCAGTGGAGATCTCCCCGGGTAATGCGCACTCACCTCCACGTTCATGACCGCTACATCTACGCCCAGAACTTCCGTATAAGTTTTGGACTTCAGGTTTATTGGCCCCCTCATCCCTTCTGTTCGCCTCTTATGTGGTTCTTGTTCATCGGTCTAACGTTTTGCCTGCGGCTTCCTTCAGACTCCGCCTCGCGGCGGTCGCCCTTGCCGTCCGGCTAGCACTTCCCCTTATCGGGCGTGCGGGGGACTTTAACCCCCAAGTGAGTGCGCCCTGCCGGGCGCACCAAATAAACCATCCCCGCCGCAAGCGGCGGGGAATTGACCCAAAGAGATTAAGTCCGACAGGCTGCTAGGAGTGGAGCGCTCGGATTAGGACATGGAACGCTCTCATTGAGTTGTGGAGCGCTCTCATTAACCCCGGGCTTTAGCCCGGTGCCGCGATGTAATCTAGATGCTAGCCGTTTTAACGGCTTCCTTTTGCGGAGATAAGCCGTTGAAACGGCTTTGCCGCAGGGCGAGCTTTCACCGGGGCTGAAGCCCGGTGTTAATGAGAGGGGGTTCTCTCGAAACAAGGGGCTCTCTCGAAAACAGAGCCCCCTCGAATGCGGAGCGCTTGTGGTCTTCGCTGCCTACGCCAGCAGGGCGTCGATCACGTCCTTGGCGGTGTAGCTCTTATGGCCCGGCTTCAAAAACTGCCCGATGTTCACCACGTCGTCTCCGGCGGTCAGCAAGGGCGGCTCGATTGCGCCCTCCTTGAGCACCTGCCCCAGTCCGATGGTCGAAACGAGGCCGTTGCAAACGCATTTGCGCCCCTGGGTTTCCTCTTCGCTCCCGCCTTTGCGGAGGTAATTCGCCACAGGCTCCGCCGGGCAACGGTAGCCCAGCGTGCCGTCTTCCTTGCGGTAGGGGTGGCGCAAATAGCCGAGATCGCAAATGCGGCTGCGGGCATTATACACCGCAGCATTGGAAACACTGGTATCGACCTGGAGCACTTTGAACGGGAACCCGGTGGGGGAAGCCAGGGGGTCTGTGTGCACCCGCAAGTTTCCTGTAAAATATTCGCAGAGCACCTGTCCTTTAATTTCGGGTGCGATGCCGGATTCCTCGCAAAACGCAAACGCCGTTCCGACCTGAATGCCGACTGCGCCCAGAACGAGCGCCTGTGCCAACCGCCCCGGGGCTCCATAGGAACCTGCCAGCCAGAAGGGCAGCCCGATTTGCGCAATTTTCACCAGATCGGGCACATCCCGCTCTCCGTAGATCGGCTCGCCTTTTTCGCTCAACTGCATGGGGCCGCGCGGCGGGGCGTTGTGCCCGCCAGCCGTTTCGCCCTCCACAATGAAGCCATCCACTTTCCCGCTCGATTTGCGCGCCAGAGTCAACGCCAGCGTGGCCGAGGAGATGATGGCTAGAAAATTGGGCCGCTTGAGTTTCGGGGCTTCGCCGCCGCAAAATTGGGCGGGATCAAACGTGGTGGCAAATTCCTGGTCGGGCGTCGCCCCTTCCACGTCGAGCTTGAGCTTGACGGCTTCCCCTTTGGCAAAATGATCCAGGATGCCCGGAATCGCACGGGGAATCCCGGCTCCCATCAGAATGAAATCCACCCCGGCAAGCATCGCCCCAAAAATCGAGGAGAGCGTGGGCATCTGGATTTTTTCCAGGAAATTGATGCCAACCTCCCCGGCATGCCCGGCCTTGGCGAGGAACACCTCCACAAAGTTCGCCAACGTGTTGAGTTCAAGGACGTTCTGGTGCGGGTTCGCGGAAAAAAGCGGGACCGGCTTGTAGGGCTGGCCGGGGGCAATGCCGCCCTCGACAAAATATTGATCCCAGACGCGGCGGGCGATTTCCGGGAACGGGAAATGATCCAGAGCCCTGCGCACATGGCCCTCGGGGTCGCCGGATTGGAGTCGGCGCGCAAGCACCACATCCAAGGCGGTACCGGAGACGACGCCGAGTTGCCCCGCGATGGAAACAGCACGGGCGAGCACCCAATTGGATACCCCAACGCCCATGCCACCCTGTATGATTTTCGGATAAAACATCTTGATCGGCCCCAACCCTCTCACAATCAACCACAAAAGTCCTAGCTAAATTTGCATAAAGCGAAGTATGAGCGAAAAATAATCCTTTCCCGGAGAAGCCACTCTGATGCGGCACTTTTCCGCAGGACCACCTCAAAATCCGCGCACAGGATGTCCCGGAACGCCAACGGGTTTCCCAGACGAGTGCGCCTTAGAAGCTCATCTTCACCCCGCCAAGGACGCTGTTGGAACTGTAGTTTTGGCGTCCGAGATCGCCGGTATAGAAAGCGTACACTCCCACACGCGCATTGATTTGCACGGTGACTCCGGCGTCCAGCAAGAGGCTGTCGATCTGATCGACCAACTTGGCGACCTTGGGATCGTTGACGACTTTGTCGAGGGCCTTGGCCACCGCTTGCTGGTTGGGGGTCAGGCCGGAGAAACTTCGCGCAAACGAGAATTGAATCGGCACCAGCGCCACGCCGTCGGCGGTATATTCCAGCCCCACGCCGAACATCGTGTTCGAGGGGAAGACGATTTGCGAGAACTGCCCGAAAATGCCGCCTGCGGCCGTCAGGAAATTGAATGTGTCGCCCCGTTTGAATTGGAATCCGTTCAAATATTGAATCAGCACCCCGCCGTCGAGGTGGGCCTGGCCGCCCACGAGCAACCGGTCGTACACGCTCGCGGAGGCGACCTGGATCACAAGGAAACCGCTGGCCGCCTGGGAGTAATCCCCCGCGATGGTGAGGGTTCCGGGCGAATTGCCGGGGCTGACGATGGCCTGGTTCAACACGCTGCCGCCAATCCGTCCGCTGCCGCCCAACACCCCACCCCAAACGAACACGTCGCCGGGGATGGAGCCGTTCACCGCCAACCCGCCATCCGCCACGGTGGTCAATCCCGAGTAGGTGTTGTTGCCGGTCAGGCGCACGACCAATGCCTGACTGGGAGCGCTGGAAAAAATTTCGCGCGTGAAAACCGCGTCACCCTCGCGAAAAGTCACCCGCGCGATCGCCTGGTCCAAATTCAGCTCGCGGCGCTAATCGGTGGAGTTTTCTCCGCCTTCAAATACAAGGCGCAGATCGCCCAGGGGTTGATAGCAGCCCAGCGGGCGTTCCCCAAGCATTTCGCGATTCACCAGCGTTTCGGCCTCGGCATTCTTCCCCTCGAAAAGTAGGCTGCGGATTTTCGGGATCTGCTTGAAAGCTCCCACCTTATCATAATTGCGGGGGCTGCCAGACCAGATCGTGTTTTCGTTCAGTTGCAGATGCTCTTCATGCGTGCCGCCAAAAACCATCGCACCGAGACGGCCATTCCCGAGGGGAAGCGCTTCCCCCCAAGTTTGAGCAGGGGTGCGGTACCAAAGTTGGGACTCTGCGAAACTCGAGACAGCAGAAAACAGGAGAACAAGGAGGATTTTTTTCATTCGGTACAGTGGGAGTTTGGGGTGTGGGAGGTGCGTTTACTCCAGCAGGTTTCGGGCTGAGGGGGAATGGACGTAATTGCAAATAGAATGGATATTCCTGCACAAAGTGCGGCAATCAACGGCAGTGTATCATGGCCGTTATGCTCAACCTAGTTTATTAGGGGATGGGTTTGAGGCTGGCCCATTTTTCCTTGCCGTTCGCGAAAGTGCGGACATAGTATCCACCATTGCGATGACGGTATAAACTGAACACTGGTCGATGTCCAAGCGGGGCCCTCGCTGGGAGCGGGCTTCGGGTTTTTGCAAAATCCCGTGCAATGGCCTTTGGAAACCGACCCTGTAAAAGTAAATCCGTCTTCGGAGTGGCGACGTAAGATCGCTGATTTTCAAAAGGAAGGGTGGCTGAGTTTGGTTTAAGGCACTCGACTCGAAATCGAACGTGGGAGAAATCTCACCGTGGGTTCGAATCCCACCCCTTCCGCCATTTTACTCTGGAAATGGCTTCACTAAAGGCCCGGCAGCCAATTGCCCACTCGACCCGCAATGATGGTTTTTTGTTCGGAGACTGTATCGGACCTATTGGGAACGGCAAAAAGTGGTAGCAATTAGTAGGGGCTGAGGCATCATAGAAAAGACATGGGACAGGCACTTGAAAAACCCCGAAAACGGCGCGGCATCATCGCGGGTCTGCCGAAGGGCGTCTCGGCTCTACGAAGGCACTCGGCGTAGGTAGCCCTTGCATATAAACCACCAAGGCGTCCGGCCAAAGAATGTGATAGGCGAACGTGCAGGCTGCATAATTCATCGTCCCTCCATGCCCGTGAAACGCAAACACGCGTGGTGTCGCCACCTTCGTAGCGCTTTGGGGCGCATAAACCAAAGCCGTGCGTTCAACACCGTCGACCTTCCATACCCTCTTTTCGATCTGCGCTTCAGCAGCATTGCCAGTCGGGGCAGAAAAGGCCAACAACAAAAACAACAGAAGGGGCACTGCTTGCATGGTTTACCCTTTCCCTGCTCCTTTGGCGGCGGAAAACCCGGCGCACATCGTCTTGATGACACATCGAATTCTTTTTTCTGTCTCACTGTTTAATGTCGCGGGCATGATTGCGGGATGGAGAAACATCGCGGTTGCATCGCCCATAGCCCTTGCCGTTTGGCTTGGATCAATGGATATAAATTCCCCGGCGTCAACCCCTGCCTGAATGACTTTTTTGAAAACGCTGATGATTTTTTCTTCGCGTTTGGCAACGGCATCTGGACGCGCTTCGATCAACCGGCGGAAAGTAAGATAAACATGGGGATCCTGTTCATACTTCGTGCGTCGTCTGTGATGAATCGCCATCACGACCGCTTCCAGGCGCTCGGCAGCGGTTCCAGGCTGCGCTGCAACGCTCTCAATGAAACACTCGACTCTGGCCATCCAGTCGTCGACGACGGCATCCAGAATTTCAGCCTTTGATTTAAAAAAACGATAGACGTTGGCGTGGGACATTCCCAGCGAGCGGGCGATGTCCACAACGGTCACCTTGTCCGGTCCGAACTGGCGCAACTGCGTGCGCGCCGCCTCGATAATGAGGTGGGGCGTTTCACCGGAGGAGACTTTTTTGTCGGAATGTTCGAACGGCGCAGGCATGCTGACAGTCCTATAATTACAAATTACATAATTTGCAACTTGTAATAAAATGAAACGCTTTTAAGATGCTCTCTAAACTCTGAACCGAGCAAACGACGCTATGCCGCAAACTGATACGCCTGAAAAACGCGAAACCTCGCAACAACGCAGTGCCGTTGAGGAGCGAAGTCAAACCGCCCGCAAGCCGGGGCGCGCTTGGCGCTGGATTATCCTGCTGCTGATGGTCGGCCTTGGCTATTGGTGGTTCCAGCACCGGCCAGCGGAAGGGACGGGGGACGCCAAGCCAGGGGCAACCAAGGGGCCGGGTGGAAGGGGGGCTGGCGGCTCGCTGGTCGTTCCCGTGGTGGCGGGAACTGTCATTCAGAAGGACGTGCCCATTTACCTCGAAGGGCTTGGGACCGTGCAGGCGCAGAATACGGTCACGATCCGAGTGAGGGTGGACGGGCAGCTTACCGATATTGCGTTTACCGAGGGCCAGGAAGTTCACGCGGGTGATGTGCTCGCAAAAATCGACCCGGCACCCTACAAAGCCTTACTAGCTCAAGCTGAGGCCAAGAAGAGGCAGGACGAAGCGCAACTCGGCAATGCACGCGCGGATTTGGCGCGCTATTTGGAGATGGTCGAGCGCAAAGCGGCCCCCCAGCAACAGTATGACACGCAAAAATCGCTGGTCGCCCAACTCGAAGCCGCCGTGGGCGTAGATGAGGCGGCGATTCAAGGAGCCAAAGTGCAACTCGATTACACCACCATCGTTTCGCCGATTGACGGACGCATCGGGCTCCGCTTGGTGGACAAAGGAAACATCGTTCATGCCTCGGATGCGAACGGCCTGCTGGTCATCACGCAACTTCGTCCCATTTCGGTTGTCTTTACGCTGCCGGAACAAAACCTGCGCGAAGTCCGCAAGCAAATGGCCAAGGGTGACCTGAGCGTTCTTGCCATGGACCGCGACGATGGGCCGCCCTTGGCGCAGGGAACCGTGGCGGTGATCGACAACCAAATCGACACCACGACCGGCACGATCAAACTGAAAGCGACCTTCCCGAACGAAGACCAGGCGCTTTGGCCCGGGCAGTTTGTGGATGTGCGGCTTTTGCTTTCCACCCACAAAGCCGGGATCGTCGTTCCGGCGGCGACAATTCAGCGCGGGCCTTCCGGCTCCTTTGCGTTTGTGATTAGCAAGGGCAGCCGGGCCGGGCAAGGTGGTGGCAAGGGAAGTCATGGCAACCATCCCAAAGAGGGACTGGTTCAGAGCGCCCCTGCAAAAGGAGGAGCGGCGCACGCCGGATCGGGTTCCGATGATTTAACCGTGGAGGTGCGGCCCGTGAAGGTCGCGCAGATCGAGGATGGCGAAGCACTGATTGACGAAGGTCTCAAGCCCGGTGAACGGGTGGTGGTGGAGGGTCAATACCGGTTGCAGGCACATTCCCGCGTTAAACTCGCCAAAAACAGCGAAACCGAGGCCGGAGACGAAACACCGTAAATTCGGTTTCATCTCCTAATATCCCGCGCCGTGAATATCTCCGAGCCCTTCATTCGCCGCCCGATTGCCACCTCGTTGCTGATGGTGGGCGTGATCATCATGGGGATGCTCGGGTATTCGCTGCTGCCGATCTCCGCATTACCCGCCGTCGATTTCCCGACGATTCAAGTCACCACACAATATCCCGGAGCCAGCCCGGATGTGATGGCTTCCACCGTCACCACGCCGCTGGAACGTCAGTTTGGGCAGATCAGCGGCTTGGCGATGATGAACTCGTCGAGTTCGTTCGGCAATTCGACCATCACGCTGCAATTCAATCTCGACCGCGACATCGACGCAGCGGCACAGGACGTCCAAGCGGCCATCAATGCGGCCAGCGGCGTCCTGCCCAAGACGATGCCCAGTCCGCCCACCTACAACAAGGTCAACCCAGCGGACACCCCCATCCTCACCCTGGCAATCACCTCGGATCTTCTGCCGCTGGAAAAAGTGAACGACCTTGCAGACACCGTGCTTGCGCAAAAGTTGAGCGAAGTGACAGGGGTCGGCCTGGTGACCATTGAGGGCAACCAGAAGCCTGCCGTGCGGGTTCGCGTGAACCCCGGAGCCATTGCCAACTACGGACTCAGCCTCGAAGACATCCGGACAGCACTGATCCAGAATAACATCAACGCGCCCAAAGGAAGTTTCGACGGCCCGCGGCAGGCTTATGCCATCGGAGCCAACGACCAGATTTTCTCCGCCGACCAATACAAACCCATCGTCGTGGCTTACCGAAACGGTTCGCCCATACGCCTGCAAGACATCGGCGCAGTAGTGGACAACGTGGAGAACGTGCGCATGGCCGGGTGGGTTGAAAGCAAACCGGCGGTGATTGTCGATATTCAGCGGCAACCGGGCGCAAACATCATCGAAACTGCGGATCGCGTAAAAGCGCTGCTGCCCAAGCTGCGCGCCTCCATCCCGCCCTCGGTCGAAATCCACACACTCACCGACCGCACGGAAACTATTCGCGCTTCGGTGGCGGACGTGCAATTTACGCTGATCCTGACCGTCGTGCTGGTGGTGATGGTAATTTTCATTTTCCTGCGAAAATTCTGGGCGACGGTGATTCCCAGCGTCGCGCTGCCGCTCGCGGTCATCGGGACGTTTGGCGTGATGGAATTGATTGGATTCAGCCTCGACAACCTTTCCTTGATGGCGCTGACCATCTCCACCGGCTTCGTGGTCGATGACGCCATCGTGATGATCGAAAACATTGTGCGCTACATCGAGGCAGGCGAAAAGCCGCTCGACGCGGCGCTCAAAGGCGCACGGCAAATCGGGTTCACAGTCATCTCGTTGAGTGTCTCTCTCATCGCCGTCTTCATTCCGCTTCTCTTCATGACTGGCATCGTGGGCCGGTTGTTCCGCGAATTTGCGATCACCCTGAGCATCGCTGTGGCGGTTTCTGCGGTGGTGTCGTTGACACTCACGCCGATGATGTGCGCCCGTCTCCTGAAACCGCAAAGCGAGGAAAAGCACGGGCGCTTCTTCCAATGGACAGAAGGCATGTTCCAAGGGCTCCTGAACGCCTACGACAGCGGCCTCAAATGGGTGCTGCGCCACCAGCGGTTCACGCTGTTTGTCGCGGTGGCCACGCTGGTCGCCACCATCTGGCTCTACATCATCATTCCTAAGGGGCTGCTGCCGCAACAAGACACAGGGCTCATCCTGGGCGTGACGGACGCCGAGCAGTCGATCTCCTTCAAGGGAATGGCTAGCCGCCAGCAAGCTATCGCTGAACTCGTCCGCAAAGATCCCGATGTGGTGAGTGTCGCCTCGTTTGTCGGCGCGGGGACGGTCAATGCGACGGTGAATGCCGGCAAGCTCTACATCAATCTCAAGCCGCGCGAACAGCGGAAAGCAAGCGCCACCGAGGTGATCGACCGGCTGCGCGAGGCGACCAAGGATGTTCCCGGTATCACCCTCGCCATGCAGGCGGTACAGGACGTGCAGATCGACAGTCGCGTGAGCCGCACCCAATACCAATACACATTGCAGGACGCGGATGAAGCCAACCTGGCAGAGTGGGCTCCCGTGCTCATGGAAAAATTCCGCTCCCTGCCCGCATTGGCCGACGTTGCCAGCGACCAGCAATCCGGCGGGCTGCAAGTCGCCATCAACGTGGATCGCAGCAAGGCGGCGCGCCTCAACGTCCTGCCGCAAGCCATCGATGATACGCTCTACGACGCCTTCGGCCAGCGCCAAGTTTCCGTCATTTTCACCCAGCTCAACCAATACCGGGTCATCCTGGAATTGGAGCCGCATTTCCAGCTCACGCAAGAAGCGTTGCGGCATATTTACGTCAAATCCTCCACGGGCCAAATGGTTCCCTTGAGTGCATTCAGCACGTTGAAGACCGTGACCGCGCCGCTCGCGATTGTTCATCAGGGACAATTTCCAGCGGTGACGCTCTCCTTTAATCTCCAGCCTGGCAGTTCACTGGGAGCGGCAGTTGAGGCGATCCAAAAAGCCGAGAAAGAAATCGGGCTGCCCGAGACCATCGTGACGACCTTTTCCGGCAGCGCTGCCGAGTTCCGGGCTTCGCTTGCCAGCGAACCGTTGCTCATCCTTGCGGCCATCGTGGTGATCTACATCGTACTCGGTGTGTTGTATGAAAGCTATATCCACCCGATCACCATTCTCTCCAGCCTCCCCTCGGCTGGCGTGGGCGCGCTGCTGGCTTTGATCCTCTGCCACACAGAGCTTTCCCTCATCGCCCTTATCGGCATCATCCTCCTTATCGGTATCGTGAAAAAGAACGC
This sequence comes from uncultured Spartobacteria bacterium, assembly GCA_903928175.1. GTDB lineage: Bacteria > Verrucomicrobiota > Verrucomicrobiia > Chthoniobacterales > Chthoniobacteraceae > UBA695. The sequence goes on from CAIYQA010000222.1 coordinate 9,811, forward strand.
GATCATGATGATCGACTTTGCCCTCGAAGCAGAGCGCGAACAGGGGCTTCCGCCGGAGGAATCGATTTATCAAGCCTGTTTGCTGCGGTTCCGCCCGATTATGATGACGACCTTCGCCGCGCTGCTTGGCGCGCTGCCGTTGGCTCTGGAAAACGGCACCGGCTCGGAACTGCGCCGTCCGCTCGGCATTTCCATCGTCGGCGGTCTGTTGCTCTCGCAGTTTATTACCCTCTACACGACGCCGGTGATCTATCTCTACATGGAGCGGCTCAGGAAATGGTTAACGCGCGGGCGGGCAAACCTTCCAGTGGAAGGGGAACTTGAACCGGTTGCAATCTCCTCGGTATGAGCATCTCGGAGCCGTTCATCCGCCGTCCAGTTGCAACCTCGTTGCTGGCCATTGGGCTGGCTCTCTTGGGAATCGTTGCCTACCGCTTCCTGCCGGTTGCGTCGCTCCCGCGTGTTGATTACCCGATGATCAACGTCTCCGCGTCGCTTCCGGGAGCGGACCCGGCGACGGTGGCTTCGTCTCTTGCGGCTCCCTTGGAGCGCCGCCTCGGTCAAATCGCGGGGGTATCGGAGATCACCTCCGTCAGCAACTTGGGGAGTGCGAACATTTCCATCCAGTTCGATCTCTCCCGGTCGGTGGACAGCGCCGCGCGTGATGTGCAGGCGGCCATCAACGCCTCCGTCAACGATCTGCCCACCAACCTTCCGAGCCTGCCCACTTACCGCAAGGTAAATCCTGCGGACAGGCCGATTCTCATCCTTGCTTTACAGTCTGATACTCTTGCGCGGTCCAAGGTTTTCGAAGCGGCGGATCAAGTAATTGCCCAACGGATCAGCCAGGTGGAAGGCGTTAGCCAAGTCACCATCAACGGCGCGGAAAAATCCGCCGTGCGGGTTCAAATTCACACCTCGGCGCTAGCCTCCACTGGCCTGTCCATGGAGGACATTCGCGCGTATCTGGGACAGGTCAATGTGGACGCGCCGCTCGGCAGCCTTGAGGACAAAGAGCAGTCTATTGCAATCAAAAGCAATGACCAGCTTTTCGAACCCGAGCCGTATCGCAATTTGATTGTAAAGCAACTCAACGGCACTCCCATTCCGCTCAAGGCGCTGGGCGACGTGGTGGAAGGTGTTGAAAACACGCGGCTGGCGGGTTGGATGGGAGACAAGCCCGCTGTTTTGCTCCTGATCTTTAAGCAACCCGATGCAAATGTGATCGAGACAGTTGACCGCGTGAAGGCCGCGCTTCCACAGCTCCAGAAATGGATTTCGCCTTCGATAAAGATCAACGTGGTGAGCGACCGCACACAGACCATTCGCGGCTCGGTTGCCGACGTGCAGTTTTCTCTCGCGCTAAGCATCGGCTTGGTGGTGATGGTGATCTTCCTCTTCCTGCGGCGCTTCTGGCCAACTTTCATCGCAAGCATCACCGTGCCTCTCGCCTTGGCTGGCACCTTTGGAGGGATGTACCTGCTCAAATACAGCGTCGATAACCTTTCCTTGATGGCGATCACGATATCGGTCGGCTTTGTCGTTGATGACGCCATCGTGGTGATCGAAAACGTCTTTCGCCATGTGGAAAAGGGCGACACCGTGATGACGGCGGCCCTCAAGGGAGCAAGGCAGATCGGCTTTACGGTGGTCTCGATGAGCACCTCTCTGGTGGCGGTGTTCATTCCGCTGCTGTTTATGAGCGGGTTGATCGGACGCTTGTTCCATGAATTCGCCGTCACACTGAGTTTGGCAATCCTGGTTTCCGGGGTGATCTCACTGACTCTCACGCCGGTGCTCTGTTCCCGTTTTTTGAAAAAAGAATCCGACTATCGCCCACCGGGATGGATGATGCGGATGATGGAGCGGGGCTTCAATCGGTTGCTTGCGAGCTATGAAACCGGCCTCCGGTGGGTGCTGCGCCATCAGATATTCATGCTTCTGGTCGCCATCGCCACCATTCTTGCCACGGTGTGGCTTTACGTTGCTGTGCCCAAGGGGTTCTTTCCGCAGCAGGACACGGGATTTCTGATGGGTACTACGGAAGCTGCTCAGGATGTTTCCTTTGCCACCATGTCCCGGCTTCAACAAAAGGTCGCCAAAATCGTAATGGCCGATCCCGCCGTGGACACCCTGGCCTCGTTTATCAGTTCGGGCAACAACGGACGCATGTTCGTCACGCTCAAACCGCTTGCGGAACGCAAATTGAGCGCTGGCGAGGTGATCGGACGACTACAGGGCAAGCTGGCCGGAGTGGAAGGGATAACACTCTATCTGCAGGCTGCGCAGGATGTCAGCATGGGTGGACGCATGAGTAAAACACAGTATCAGTATTCCTTGCAAACCACGGATCTCGGCGAGTTGAATAATTGGTCCAGCCAGTTGCTGGAAAAGCTCAAGAGGATTCCGCAACTCCAAGGCGCAACGAGCGATCAACTGACGGGAGGTCTCCAGGCCAACGTGGTCATTGACCGCGATGCCGCCGCGCGCCTCGGCGTTTCTCCAGCAGCCCTCGATAATACTTTGTATGACGCCTTTGGACAGCGGCAGGTTTCCACGCTGTATGGGCGCTATAATCAATATCATGTGATCCTGGAGGCCGATCCCAAGGAGCAGTTGGACCCATCGGCACTCAGAAAAATCTACGTGAAATCCAACACGGGGCAGCAGGTTCCGCTCTCGACGGTTGCGAAATTCACCCTCGGCAACACCTACCTTTCGGTCAATCATCAGGGACAATTTCCAGCCGTGACTCTTTCCTTCAACCTCGCCCCCGGCGTGGCTCTGGGGGAGGCGACGGACCTGGTAGAGAAGGCAACCGAGGATTTGCGGATGCCAGCACGTCTGCAAGGGCGTTTTCAAGGAACCGCCCAGGTTTTCAAAGCATCCCTCTCCAACATGCCGCTTCTCTTCTTTGCATCGCTCATTACCGTTTACATCGTTCTCGGAGTGCTCTACGAGAGCCTGATCCACCCCCTCACGATTCTCTCAACGCTCCCCTCGGCTGGCGTGGGCGCGCTCGTCGCACTCTGGTATTTCGGCTACGACCTTTCCCTAATTTCCTTCATCGGCATCATTTTGCTGATGGGCATCGTGAAAAAGAACGCCATCATGATGGTCGATTTTGCTCTGGACGCGGAGCGCAACGAGGGACTCACCCCGGAACAGGCCATTTACAATGCATGTGTCATTCGGTTCCGCCCGATCATGATGACCACCATGGCGGCACTCCTTGGCGCGATCCCGCTGGCCTTCGGACACGGCATCGGCTCGGAATTGCGCCGACCGCTCGGCATCGCTGTGGTAGGCGGCCTTCTCTTTTCACAAGCCCTCACGCTCTATACCACGCCGGTCGTCTATCTTGCATTTGAGCACCTGCGGCAATGGGCAGGAAGGTGGCGGCACAGGGATTGGCCCGCAGACAAAAAAGGGGCGGCGGTGGCTACAGAGAACGTTTTGGGTTAATTTCCTTACTTAACCACATAATGCCGCAAGAAGACCCTGCTTTCGAATTCACTGACCCCCCTGGTCTGTCTGAACCGAGCGATTCAGAGTCCGCGCAGGGGGCAACTCAACGTCATGATCCCTACAAGGCATTGCGCTCGAGCGGATTTCGCCGATTCCTACTCGGCAACGTCACCTCCGTAATCGGTCGCCAGATGACGAGCCTGGCTGTTGGCTGGGAAATTTACCGCCGCACCCATTCCCCCACGCTTCTCGGTTTGGTGGGGCTTGCCGGGGCGCTCCCTCTCCTTTTGTGCACCATTCCCGCCGGGCATCTGGCTGATCGCTGGAAGCGCAAAGACATCATCCTGCTCACCCAAGCCATTGCGTGCCTCGCGTCGGTTGCGCTGGCGGCGCTCTCCGCATGGCACAATCTACTGCCCCAGTGGCAAATCCTTGAAGTCGGGCGACACGGGTTGGAATGGATGGTCGCCACGTTCGATCACACGGCTTCGCCCGTTGTGGACCGAGGCATTCCCGTCATGCTTGTGCTGATTTTTCTGGGGGGGATAGCACGGACGTTCGGTTGGGCGGCAAGGACTGCTTTTGTTCCGCTATTGGTTCCAAAGTCCGTCTTTTCCAACGCAGTCGCCTGGAATTCCAGCTCATTCCAGGCCGCGTGCGCAGTGGGGCCCGCGCTTTGCGGTCTGGTCATCGCAAAGGCAGGCTTCCCCATCGTCTATAGCTTTGATGCCTTCTGTGCGCTGGCGTTTCTGGTGCTCGTGGCTCCCATCCGCGTCCGGCAGGCGAATGAGTCTGAGAATGCATCGGTAGGCGTTGCAAAAGGGGATCTGCTCTCGGGACTTCGTTTCGTGTTCAGCGCTAAGCTCGTCCTGGCAACCATTACGCTCGATTTGTTTGCCGTGCTTCTGGGCGGAGCAACGGCGCTGCTACCCATGTTCGCAGACCGGCTTCACGTCGGTGCGGTGGGGCTGGGATGGATGCGGGCGGCTGATGCACTCGGAGCCATTGCGATGAGCCTGCTGATTGCGCATCTCCCTCCCATGAGGAACGCCGGTAAAGTCCTGCTGACTGCGGTGGCAGCCTACGGAATCGCCATCATCGGCTTCGGGCTCTCTCCCTATTACTGGCTTTCATTTTTGATGCTGTTCCTGACCGGTGCGTTCGATGCCGTGAGTGTAGTAGTTCGACATACGCTGGTGCAGTTGGCGACGCCGGATACGTTGCGCGGCAGGGTTTCCGCCGTGAACAACGTCTTTATTGGCAGCTCCAACGAGATCGGAGCCTTTGAAAGCGGGCTCACCGCCGGGCTTTTCGGACCCGTGGCATCGGTGGTCGGCGGCGGTCTGGGCACTCTTCTTGTGGTGGGTGCAGTCG
>CAIYQA010000223.1 GCA_903928175.1 uncultured Spartobacteria bacterium
TGTGGGGGTGAGGCTGGCATCCAACTGGCGGAGCAGAATGGAAAGGGCTTCCCAGTCATTATAACAGGGTATCAGTACCACCATTGTTGATTGTGCGTTCACTTTTTCCATTGCTCCTATTAATTATTTTTCAAAACAGATAGTTGACGAGAAATTAAGCTGCGGGATGGATCTGCTGGGGTTCCACTTTTTCGGGTAGTTTGCAGCGCGCCTGCTCTTGGCGCAATGCCCGATATTGGTTCCAGGTGAGCTGGTTTTGGCGGAAGCGTCCCGGCAGTCCTGCGCGGATGCCGTCCAACCATCCGCTCAAATGGGCTCCCGCAAACTGCGGCGCGTTGAGGAGGCGCTTCAGGATCAGGCCGGTCACTCCGGCAATGGCAATCAAGAGGGGTTCGTTGAATAATTTTACGAGCACCTGGCCTCGAGTGAAGTTGTATTCCATTTGGCTCCTGTCGCGCGCGCCGCCGCTCCACTGGTGCTCCACGGTGATTTGTGGAAAATGGCGCATTTGGTGTCCCGCGCGGTAAAGCTGCATGGTCAGGTGGGTTTCTTCGCCGCCGTAGATAAACTCCGCCGGGTACCCCCCGACATCCCGGAACGCCTTCACCCGCAGCATGTAGCCGCAGCCACGGAACCAATACAGCGGACCTTCGGGGAATTGAGTCTCGCGACGTTCGTGCGGTTTCAACTGCACAATCCGGAAGCTCAGCAGAGCCAGCCTCGGATCACGGTCGAACTCCGCGAGCGCATCCGGCAGTTGTCCCGCCTCAAGGAAATACGAATCGTCATCCAGAGAAATAAGGAATTCCGTTTCACACAAGCTGGCCATTTGGTGCCGGCTTTGCACCAAGCCCATGGAGTGTTCGTGCCGGATCAGGCGGGACCGGGGCAGTGTTGCGGCCAGAGTGCGGAGAGACTCAGGGTTTTCGGAGCCATCGTCCACAATAAGATAGCGCATCTCCCCCAACCCAATCGCCCGCAGGCGTTCCAAGGTATGCCGCAAGTCTTCTGCGCGGTCGCGCGTTGTGATGCCAATCGTGCAGCGATTTTCCAGACCCAACGCCAATCCCTCGTTTTGCGGAGCAGTCATTTCTTTTGAGTAAGCCGGTTTGCAACAAAGCCGCGGACCACAAGCACTGGCAGGGCGGCGAGATAGCGGAACCGACCGAGTTGGAGTTGCCAAAAAAATGATCGCGTATAAAGCCACACAGCGGCCACCTGGTCCCCTCGCCGCGCGCTCCCGATGCTGGCCGGGCGAAGGTGTGCCGTGATGATTTCCAGACGGTCGCGCCGCCGACTCTTGCCCCCAGGATACTGGCCCTGCTGTTCGTTGAGGATCATCTGGCGAATGCCTTCCAAGGTGCGGGAGTCATTGGAAGAAACGGCCTGCGCGTGCTGGCGATAGCCAAATACCAGCGGGCTCTTGAGGTGAACAAACCCCGGAGCAATTCCCAGCCGCAGCCACAAGTCGGAGTCCTCGGCATTGATGAATCCCCCGGCGAAACCGCCGATCGCTTGAAGGACCGGGGTTTTGATCACTGCCGAGCAGACGCCAATCCATATCCGTTGCGGCCATGCCGCGAGGTAGTCTTGGAAGGCATCGTATGCAAGCGCACCGCGTTCCAGTTTGCAAATTTCATCTACATCGTTGAACCGGATGCAGTCTCCGCACAAGAAGCTGGGCTGATCGCAAGCCTCGATTGCCGTTCGATAACTGGATAATGTCCAGGGAAACCAA
>CAIYQA010000224.1 GCA_903928175.1 uncultured Spartobacteria bacterium
CCACAACGCGCACACCCCAAAGGGGTGGCAGAAACCCGCTCTCTGCCACCCCTTTGGGGTGTGGCGATCGGTTTGTTCCATCCGGGGGTGTCGCTACGCTCAACCCCCGGCTATTGGCTGGGAACCCTTCGGGTTCACAAAGATTTACCTCCGCGCTCGCGTTCCAGCAGGAAGGCGTATTTGGCGAAGCAGTCGATGCCCCGGATGGCCGAAATGAGCCAGCCGCGCCAGCCATCGCGCCAGCCTTGCTTGAGCACGAGATGTTTGGCAAAAGCGATCCATGGCGAGAAGAGGAGTTGGTGCCAGTGGAATTTGCGGCCGCGCGCCGCATAAGAATCGGCCGCCGTGCGGGCGTAGCCGATGGTACGCTGGAGGTGATCCTGCAAATCGCGGAACGAGTAGTGCAGCAAATCGCCCTCGAGGCGCGCGGTGGGACCGGAAATTTGCAGGCTGGCGTGCGGATCGATCCCACCCCAGCGCCCCGCGCCGCGCCGGATCAGCCGCAAGCGCCATTCCGGGTACCATGCATGCCAGATCCACGCGCCGAGATACCACGTCCGGCGGTTGAGCCAGTAGCCGTCCGCCTGCGGCTCGCCTTTGGCAAAGAGCGCTTTTAAGGAGGTGGCAAGTTCGGGCGAGAGGGCTTCATCGGCGTCCAGGAAGAGCACCCAAGGTTGCGTGCAGGTATCCAGAGATCGGTTTTTCTGGACGATGAACCCGTTCCAAGCCGCCGTTTCAAACCGGGCGTTGTATTTTCGCGCGATCTCTGGCGTGCAATCGGTGGAGCCGGAGTCGATGAGGACGATTTCCGCCGCGATCCCCTGCAAGCTTTCGAGGCAGCGCGGCAGGTTGGCTTCCTCATTGAGCGTTACAACGGCGACCGAGAGCGGCAGCGGAGTGTTATTCATGGTGAAGAATACGGATGGAGGAAAAGCATCCACAGATTACACAGATTTCACAGATTAAAGGAGGGATTTTGAAGAAGGTCAAAATTTGCGCGCCGAGAAAAAACGATCTTAACTTCCATTCAGAAGAAGGACTCGCGCTAAGAGCGCAAAGGACGCAAAGGGGGAGGGGTTGGTCTTTCCGTTCTCACAAGATTCTGTCTTTGCGTTCTTTGCGTCCCTTTGCGCGAGATAAAGGGGATTCGATTTCGGATCATGTCTGCGCAGCCTCCGTGTAGCAGCGTTCCAACACTTCGATTTGTTTTCCCTGTTCAAAGCGCTCCGCCACGGCCTTGGCGGCCGCCGCTCCCATCGCGGGATAGCGGGCCGGGGCGCTCGCGATTTTCAGCATTGCTGCGGCGAGCGCCTCCGGGTCGTGCTCGGCCACCAAAAAACCGCTCACCCCATCATCCACGGCTTCGGGAATCCCTCCGTGCCGGGTCGCCACCACGGGCAGGCCGGTGGACATCGCTTCGAGCATGGAATTGGGCACGCCCTCCTGGTTTCCATCGGAGCCGGTCTCGCTCGGGTGCAGGAACACGTGCGCCATCGAAAGCTCCTCCAGCAGCGGGCCATGGGCGAGGAATCCGGTGAAGCGGACGCGTTCCCGGATTCCCAGTTCCAGCGCCAAAGCGGTGAGTTCGGCCAGGAGCGGGCCTTCTCCGGCGATGGTGAAAGTGGACTGCGGGTAGGCTTGCGTAAACCGGGCAAACGCGCGCAAGGCATTGTGCAGCCCTTTTTTGGGAATCAGACGACACGCCTGGAAGAACCGCCAAGCGCCATCCTCGGGAGCCAGACGCGCCCAAAAGCGAAAGCGCAGCAGCGGGATGCCGGTGCGGTGGATGCGGATCTTTTCGCGCGGGCAGCCCATTTCCGCGAGCCGTTCCGCAAGCGCTTGCGAACGAGCCAAAACCAAGCGCGCCAGCCCGAACATCTCCTGGGCCGCGTTGCGGTAGGCGCGCCGGTTCATGTCCACCCCGGCATCCGCGCCGTGAAAGGAAACAACCACCGGCACCGGGGCTTCGCGCAGCAGCGGCAGAAGTTGAACCGCGATATTCCCAAAATAAATGTGCAGCACCGCGCCGTTGACCCGCTTTATTTCCTGGGCGATGCGCTTCGCTTCGCTGCGGTAGATCATCACCGGGCGTCGGCAGATTTGCTTCACCCAAATCCGGCGCAAACCGTGTGTGGCCGGTTTGGGCAGGATGATCAGGACGTCCAGATCAAAGGGGAAGCGCCCGGATTCCTCCCGTTTCTGGCAGAGGACCACGGGCTGCCACCCGCGCAAAGCGGTGATCTGCCGGTAGATGTGGAGCATCTCCGGCTTGAGAAAGGTGGCGCAATACTGGACGGCAACAGGTTTTTCCACGGGACGGAGCGGATTCTATCTCACACGAAGGCACGAAGGCACGAAGAATCAGCCGCAGACTGAGAAGAGGATTGGCCGCAAAAAAGCGCAAAAAACGCAAAATAAAGAAGTTCTCCTCGCTCCCAAGGGCTTGGAAATGCGTGGGATTATCTCGCGCAAAGAGCGCAAAGGACGCAAAGAAGAAACGGCCTTTGCGCTCTTGGCGTCCTTCTTCTCTCGTTCCCAAGTTGTACTTGGGGACGCAATTACTCAGGCAGTTGCACTGCCGGTTCCTCGCGAGCGGAGCGAGCCTAAATTCGGAAATGGGAGCTTGGATGTATGGCACGATTGCGAAGTGCAACTTCGCGGGAAAATGCGTTCCCAAGTGCAACTTGTGAACGAGAAGAAAGTGGCGCAATACTGGACGGCAACGGGTTTTTCCACGGGAGGAACCGATTATATCTCACACGAAGCACGAAGAAAGAATGGCGGTGAGGGCGTGTGTTTACCCCTCAAACCGGGCTTTCAACTCTTCCTCATAGCGCAGGATTATTGTGTCAGGCGCACAATTCAGCCCAGAATCCATATTAATCCAATGATCTATTGAACGAGAGATATTCGTATTGCCCCAAGCGTCCTGCC
>CAIYQA010000225.1 GCA_903928175.1 uncultured Spartobacteria bacterium
GGGCCGCACCATCCAACCGTGCAAAGCAATAGTGCGGGCCTACAGCCCTCTTTCCTTCTTCGCGGTAAGTCCTTGGGCGTTGCCCAAGGCTGGTATAGCTAGCGCCGTTGGCGCTCAGGCAAACCACTTTTAATCACACCCGAACACTTAGATTCTGATTACTTTTGCGGCAAAAGGGCGGGATCGGATGCCAGGATGGAACGGGCTTCCAATTTGCCGATGGTTTCCACGTTTTCAGTGCCAAGGCGCGCTGCCGCCTCCCGACACTTTTTGGCGGCTTCCGGTTGGCCGATCAGCTCCAGGTGAGCCGCGTAATAGGCATAGAGCAGGCCAAGGTTGGGGTCCCACCGGATCGCTTCGCAGTAGGCTTCCCCGGCTTCCTCAAACCGGTGCGCGCCATCCAAAGCCTGCCCGAGCCGCACCAACAGCGATTCGTCTTGGGGAAAGAGTTCCAAACTCTTTTGAAAAGCCGTCACGGCTCGATCGAAAAAGACCGTCCGCAAACCCGGGATTTGCATTCTGAACCCGATGATCCGGTTGGCTTCGCCCTGGTAAAAATAGGGATAGAAATTCGACGGGTCGGCTTGGATGGCCTCGCTGGCCTGCCGGATGCAGGCTTGATAGTCGTTCTTGCTCAGGGAGACGCGGGCTTGTTCGGCCCAGACTTCGCCCATGTATTTGGAAGAGATGCCCAACAAGGTGGCGATGCCGAGAATGGCCAGGCCGCCGCGCAGCAGAACGGGCCCGGATACCCAGGAGCGGACGCGCTCGGGCCGGTCGGTTCCCGGGTTGCCGAGCATTCCGAAAATAAACGCGAAGAGCAGGGCATTGCCCGGGATATGCATGTTGAAATCCACAATCGAATGCGCCATGAGGGCGATCACGGCGGCTGTGGCGCCGAGCGCCAGCGCGAGGGAATCGCTCCGCGCAGTCGTCAGCGCGTTGCAAAGACGCCGGAGGGTGATTTCGTGGATGGACCGCAAACCGTTGAACAGGTGCGTTCCCAGGAAAAACAGGGCGAGGAGTTCGCCGATGATCCCGTATTCCGCAAGTAATTCCAGGTAATCGCCATGCGAATGGACGGGATCGACTTGAATCTGCGGCCGCCGGAAAAGCCGTCCATAGTAGAGATGCGTGCCCGCGCCGGTGCCCACCACGGGACTGAGGCGGTATTGATCCAGGCTCGCCAGCCAGTTATAGACCCGCACATCTTGTGACGACTCTGCGAGCCGTTTTAACCGTTCCTGGATGAACGTGTTATGCGTCATGACATACCCCGTGCCGCAGAGCACCAAAAATCCCGCGGCAAAGATCCCGAGAAAAAAAGTGCTCAGATTCCGACGCCGGTAAATCCCGATCACCCAGATGCAGAGCAATCCAAAACCCGCCAGCGACACGATGGAGCTGAGATACCCGCCGCGGCTGCCGCTGAGGATGACCCCCAGATAACAAACCCCGGCGATATACCCGCTGAGCATTTTGAACCCGAGCCGCATTCGGCTCCAAAAGGTGACGCTCAAGGCGAGCAGTGCGAGGCTTTCAAGATATCCCGCCAGGTGATTCCCGCAAATCAACAACCCGCTCGCGCGCCAGGAAACGTCTTCCCGCAGGAACCCGAACAGCATGAATCCATTATGCCCGCGGAACTGATGGAGCCCGACATAGACATGCAAAACGGCCACTGCCAGCAACGAAGCGACGATCCAGAACCGGGGGCGCGAGTCGGTGACATACAGCGCCGTGAGCAGATAGACCAGAAGCGCCCCGGCGATCATGAACGCGTCGGTGCGCGCCAGGTAAGGGACCGGGGAAACCCACGCGCGCCAAAAAACATACCCGGCCAGTAAAAGCGTGGAGAGCAGGCAAAGCCGGGCTGGTTTGATGAGCGGGCGGCGAATCCAAACCAGCGACAAAACCGCGGCGCTTGCCACCAGCGCGTAGGCGGGGAAACTCCAGACCAGCCGCGTTCCGCCAATCAGGCATTGGATGAGCGTCAGGCAGGCGACCAGAAGGGCAGTCAGGAAAATATTCATGAAAAGCTAAAATAACACTGAATGCGCGACAAGGGAACCTTCAAAGCGCCCAGCCCGAAAGGGGAAAGATGGATGCATCGCAGCGATGCACAAAGGCTAGCACGCCCCTCCGGAAAAAGTCTCCAAGATTTTCAGCAATGGCGGTGCAGTAAATCCGAATCGAAAAACTCGCTCCGTATTCCCTGATACAGGCTTTTTACAGGGAGTTTGGCCTAAAACGGGGGAATTTTGCCATTGTGAGCAAATCGGGAACACTCAACACCCTCCATTTGAGGATCTTATGAAGACATTTCCCTATTCCCTGTTTATGAATTATCAGGGAACTTCGCTACGACGGATTCGACCGCTTATCACTGCCGCGAAGCCGTTTTAGAAGTTGCAATACGGGTGGATCGCCAATTCGATCTGGTATGATAGGATCGTCGTCACTCTGTATACCGCATGCATCTACATCGTTTGGGCCGATTTCCCAAGCCTCGCGGATCTCTATGTGACGCATCAAGATTGCGTGATCACAAAACATCTCCGGCGGAGAAGATGCACCGTGTGACAGTGCTGGCATTAATGCATAGCCTCCGACTGCACGATAACTCTCAATAAACGTGCGCAGATTCACATCTGATGACGGTTCCATTGTGTTGATGCGACTCATCATGAAAAAAAGTTTCGGGCTACCTTCGGGGATGGTTTCCGATTGAGGATTAGCCCCGATCACTACACGGTATGCATACGCATTCCGCTTGGTTATGCCCCGGATGATCGACAATCGCAGCCGGTTATGCTCATCAATAATCCCAATCTCTTTTCGCCATAAGGCGAAAATCTTCTTGCCCTCAGAACCGTTGGAAAACGCCAAGGCGAAACCTGGCGGAAATCGATTTGCTTCGCCGCCGAGGTATGCCACACCTGCCCAACACGCTTTGTCCCAAAGGGGAATGCGGATTAGAGACAACATCTCCATTTTGTCATGCGGCGTTTTCGTTTGCCAATCATTCTTGTCCCTGGGAGCAGGTAAATCGGCCTCCTGTTTGAATGAAACATTGCACGATTCTGTTTGGTCTGCGTCCCATGTCTTACTACGCATGAGTGAGTAGTCTGCCTGCCCGTCATCAACCCACGAATTAAGCGTTGTCTTGGGAGAATGGCCTAGGACATTTCCCAAGCTGACGAAGCTACTCGTGAAGTAGACGGCTCGATCAAGCGCCAATTCCTCCACAATGAAATTTTTAAGGCGCTCCTCCGAAAACTCCACAACAAAAAATCTAGCGATGATCTCTACCAACACCTCCGTAAGCTTATCCTGCAATTGATTTTGTAATGGGCGACTCAATTTATTGTGGTTAAAATTTGCTATGCTGATTTCGATGAAGGGAGTTCCATCCTTTTCTCCAAAATCAAAGCGAAAAGGGAACTTCGCGAAATCGGATCGGCGGATATTCATCGTGATCTGCGCCTCGTGTGCGAACAGCTGGTGCGAAATACCTGTCGCCAGCAGGGCTTCCAATGCCGCAAGTAGTGACTCGGCGAGTTCCAGACAGGGAGACCGATTGTCTGCATTAACGATAATGTGGCAACCGAGCACACGAGATTCCCAAGCGACTTTCTGCCGGTCGCATAACTGCGGGAATCTCGGCATCTGTTGCGCGGCGGGTTGGTTGCGCAACTTGTAAAAGAAATTGTCTCTTTCGGCGTCCTTGATTTCTAATTCTGTCGGCAGATGATATTCATGGCCGAGCGCGAAACGAAGTGTAGCTGCAGCTAAACGCAACTGCAGGCTGTCGAGGGCATCCGGAAGTCGTGAGAGTTCCTTTAGCTGCCGCAAGTCGGCTTTGAGCAGCAGGACGGAAAGACATGTATCAAACAAAATAGTATGTCCTAATGCCCTGCCACCTTTGAAACCTCTATGTCGAAGAACCACTTCGGCCGCCTGCGCCGTCTCGTGCCAAGCCAAACAGTGAGGAAGCCTTCCAAGCCGAAGCTCGAACCATCGGATTCTGGCTAAACATAATGCTTGTTCAGGAGTGATCTCATCATACGTCCAGAACTCATTTACAGCGACTGATGCCGCCGTGAGAACGGTTCCTCGCGCTGCCCACGTTAGCCCAACCTGGTCATAGGCATTTCCGCAGATGTAAAGTGCTTCGACTAGCTCGCCGCGGGTTTCGTGTTTGTATAGGCGCGCCAGAGCTTTGCCTGCGGATTGAATGGCAACGTAGGGGCGATTATCATCCAGTGCCTGGGCTGCACGTTGCACGAGTAGACGCGCTGCAGCAATATCTCCTTTTCTTGTCGCTACTGCGTTGACGAGGTTGTCGTGCAGGGCATCGTAGGCAGGGCTATCGCCAACATGTTTCCCAAGTTCGGTCAATATCTGAATTAATGGTTCGAATGGAAATCCGACCAAGCCAAGCGATCGGTCGATTATATCGGCGGCCTTCGCGAGTTCTTTGTCTGTTTGGTCCAGTGGAGCCGTCACCATGTTCATCAATAACATCAAAGTCTCGGCATGGAGAGCGCTGCTAGGCTTCTCTTCCTCCTGAGCCAACCGATTAAGTTCCTCGGTCAATGTTTGTGTGCGAGCGGAAAGCTCCGCATCTTGAGCCGAAAGCTTTCCGCACCGCGATACCATACTTAAATTGCACCAAAGATTAAAGTGCAACTCGACTTGGTAGACGTTGGTTGTCCCAAGCGAGCGCTTTTCGACTTCGGTATAGTGCTCCATGAATGCGGAATAGTCTTCGAACCACCAAAAAGCTGTCCACGCCCACGCGTATTCAGCGACAAACTTCTGGTGGCTTGTTCCACATTCTTCTACTACTCGCTTCAGCCTCAGCAGACGGCCTTCGACATCGGTGCGTGGCAATTCTAGTTCACGAGCGAGTTCAATAGATCGCAAACAATCGTCAGCAAGTGCGGGTGTTTTATGGGCTTCCTTGGCCGCATGTTCAATTCGCTTCTCGACTTCTTCCAATTCGGATTCCTTCTGTGTATCAAGCGGCCCGAGTCGGCGCTGAACACGCACGTCAGTCTTTATCTTCAACTCTGAAATCGCGAGTGCTTCTCTCTTATTGTTGAATACTCGATCAAGAATCCAAGTTCGGTCGAGAATGCGAATATCAATTTTGTGTTTCTTCCGCAGATTATCCTCAACCTGAGCACGAACACGATCAGCCACAAACTGATTCGTTATGAAAAAGACTTTCTGATATCCGCGATCGGTGGAGACAATTTTGTCTACGTCGCTTTCGACTTTCGGCTTCCACTTTTTCTTTGCACTAAAAGCAAACACCCATCGCTCACTAGCAGCGTCTCTTGCCATTCCGATGAACCAAACTAGCGAAAGACTATCCGCTATCGGGTAAGTTTCTGCGTCGACTTTGCTATCTCCTCCACCCGTCGGACCTGTGTGTGGCAGAAGATTCGGGCAAATCTCGTTTTCGGCCAGCCGACGCGCAAAATTCTCGAAATCATTCTCTTGGCTACGTGAAGTCAGGGTTTCGAGGTGGTATTCAAGCAACGAGCGGTCGAGAATGGGAACCTCCCGCGAAACGGAATCAGAAAACTTCTCTGGCTTTCTTTGCTTCAGAAATTCGCGTGGGGAAATGCCGGTCTGTGCCATCTGTCCACTTTTGTTTATTTTCGTCTGGATTTCACGCCAATACTTCGTCTCTTTACTGGGGGTGATCTTTCTCCTGGAATTAGGCCAGAGCGGGGTAAAGGTATGGCCGCGAATCAGTGCCTCAGCCAAGTCGACGACGGATCCCTGCCTCTAAATCTTCGCGATTAGCTTCTTGTTCATACCATTTCACCAATTGCATGAGAAGTTTGGAGGAAAGGAAGGGATGTGAGACCTGAAGAGCTTGTGCCCACTTTCGATACTTATCAGCCAATTCTCGCTCTTGATTGCCTCCTTCGCCGCGCCAGTGAGCCCCCCGTGAATTATAAACGCCGATTTGCATCCCCCGCATTAAGGGTTCGGACTCAATGTCCTCAACGACTTGCCGTACCGTTTCGCATGGCCAGACGCCATCTTTGCCAATAGGCGCATTCACAAGCAATTTGCCTACGCATTCATCTCCAATTTCGGCGCGACTTAGCTCAGCACACGCTTGGCGAACCGTCGTAATCCATTTTGCTAGCCGATCTATTTTTAGCTCGCCTAGCTCGTCATGACCGGGAACACGTTGAATCGTATCCAGCAATTTATAGCCACGCTTCGCGACGTCATCGCGACGTTCCGGTGGCACCTGAAAATCGGCAGGATCTATGCCGCCATCGTTGCGCTTATAAAGCCAGGTAATCGCCTGAACAAACAGCTCGGGATGATTTTCGACATAGCGATCAAGGTTAGGGGTTCCTTTGCCTATTGGTTCCGCCAAGGCGTCAATAAATATGAACTCAAGGTTTGCTTTCTGTTCGAGCGTTAGTATTGAACTTTTTTCAAGAAGCTTTAGTGCTTCTTCAACTTCGTATGGTTCAATCAAGTATTCCCCCTGCTGATCATTTTTGCCATTTGGCATCTCCGATAAGATGCGGAATAGAACCTCAGGGTCGAGTTCTTTTACATGAAGGTGTGCGTATTTAAATGCTGCACGTGGTCGGCCAGCCTTAAGGAGACGTTCAATGCCCTCGTTCATGTCTCCACTAGGGCAACCAAACCAATCAGGCGCTACGTTGCACCAATATTGAGCCTGAGCCTCCTCTTCGAGTGCATCGATCAAATTCCAAGTATTCTTGTTAAACGATGCAAGCAGCAGTAGTTGCACTATGTTGCTTTCAGTCAAACCTGCCGTTACCTCTTTCAAGACCTGCTTAAGTTTGTCGCAATCAGCGATTGCCCGTATTGCGCCTGAAATGAGATTTTTGAACGATGGTGCGCTATCCTTGTTCTCAAGCACTGGTTGAAATGCCAAGCGTAAAAATTCTATAAGCTCTTCCGTTGTGAGCAGTTCCTTCGCCATGTACCACCCTATTAGCCCTTGCACCTGTCCCTGTTGGGCTAATGTCATAATGCCAGTGTATCCGCGCTGATCGAAAATCTCACGCAATGCCGATATTCGCATCTCCGCTATACGCTGCTCTCGCTTTTCGTAGTCGAGTTTCTCGATATCTTCAATTTCATCAGGCGATTCCTCGATCCAGGACTTTTCAAAGAGCCATGAGTGCTTAATCAAAATGTCACTTGGTTCAAGCGCGGCACAGACGGCCTTTGCCCTTTTTGCTGAAACGGTAATTTTCGGGTTCTTCTTGGCCCAAATAGCTGCGCGCCGAGAAAACACAGAGACTCTGATCTTCTCGCGCATTGATGCCTTTTCCGATTCACTAGCCTTTTTTCCAGCCCACGTCTCAATCAGTGTCCAAACGCGGTTTTGGTATTGATCATCAAGATAAGAAAGCCGCTCAACAAGATCGCTGAGGGTTTTAAGCGAGTGATCTTTCCAAGCTAATGCGATCTCAACCGTTTCACGCTGAAACGCGATAATTGGCCCCCACGTTGGAAATGGTTCACCAAACCCGTAGCCATCGGTGCGCCAGCGAGGTTTATGACTATAGTCTCCAACATCGTGATTATTGCCAAATTGTGCTACACAAATTTTCCAAGCAACCTCAGGAAACCGTTCCGCGAGTTTTTTTATCAGGCCAACGCGGGCTTCGTGGCTTGCCGCTGTCTGTGGCATCCATGCACGGAAAATTGCCTGTAGGGAGTGTTCTGGCTTGTTGAGCCAATTATCCTTGATTTCAACCTGGGCAAGACGAGCCAAAATAAAAGCGGATCTTGCCAATGTCTCAGGATTCCATGAAAGCCCTTCTAATGCCCATAACAGACCGGTGCGACGTGGGCCACGTCCCAATATGCCCGGTTCCGCAGGACGCAATAGGCCAAGAACCGCTGGTTGCTCAGACTTTAGGTCACGCTCAAGAATGGAAAGAAACTCGTCAGGTGCTGCTTCCGCATAGGTTGGCAACTCCCGAGGAACTCCTCGGGGCGCAATCTTTCAACCCAGGAAAGGAGCTTTGCTGCGTCACTAGAAATGCCCAGCCGTTCAGATAAATCGGGTTCCGAGAGTTCCTTCCTGATCGAAGCTAAGCTTGAAGACCAATCGATCTTCGGTAACAGAGCGACAAACCAGCTTCGAGCATGATCTCGAAAATCAAAGATGAGCTCGATCGACGGGCTAATAGGCACTGCTCCAAGGAATTCGACAAGCCCGCTGGTTGGACTTTCGCTTTCGCCAGGAAAACACGACCGAAGCTCCGCGTAAGATGAAATAGAGACGAGGTAGAACGGATGGTCCCCAGATGGGCCAGCGTCGATGACGAATTTGTGAAAAAGTTCCGCCGCTTGCTCCAAATCGTCTCGGGTATAGCTCCGAAAATTAAATTTAAGAGCCGGGTTTAGTCCCGATTGAGGGGTATCATCGCATTCTGACTCGATTGTGATTCGGAATTTTCGGTCGCGGCCCCAGCCCTCAGATTTCCATTTTATTTCGG
This sequence comes from uncultured Spartobacteria bacterium, assembly GCA_903928175.1. Lineage (GTDB taxonomy): Bacteria > Verrucomicrobiota > Verrucomicrobiia > Chthoniobacterales > Chthoniobacteraceae > UBA695. The sequence continues at coordinate 8,526 of CAIYQA010000225.1, forward strand.
TTCCTGTCTTAACGGTGATTTCCTTGAGGAAGCTATCGAGGCGGTTCTCCCATGCGTTTAGCCCGATGGGGGAATTAATCGCGCATTCTCTGATGAAGTCGGTTCCAAATTTTCCACTCCGAAGTAAAGCCAGCAAGCGACATGCAGGATTACTCAAAAAGTGCTCGTTGGCAGCACTTCCTTCCCATGCTTCGGTTAGCGCATCAACCCATTCATGCCCGTCAATCAGGCGAGCCTTGAACCACGCAGCACTGCGGAGCCATTCTTGATCGGGGCCTTCAACCTGGAATGATCTCAAGCGTTTATTGAGACTCTTTGCCGCATTGGCAAAGATGGGGGTTAAATTACTGCTATCTCCTTTCGGAATGCCTAAGCGCCGACGAGCTGTGTGAGCGTACAGGGTCTCCTTTATGCTGCGGCGTGAAAAATGCACATCCGGGCTTTCTTTCACAATATCGAGGAGGACGCTTTGGGCGCGGACGAGCAGTTCTTCCGGAGAAGGCAGCGGGCGATCCGAAGCCTTGCGAGATTCCTTGGACATGCTTTCGGATGAAAGTACAGGTGGTTTTGAGGTGTTGGGTTTTGGATGCAATACTGCGTCCAATGTTTTCAGGTGATATCCCAAGCGTTTTTGGATATTGGGAGACGCAACGATACGATCAAGCAACTCGACTGTAGCAGCTCCGGTCTCTTTCAGGACGCGGAACACCTTTATAATCCACTCTGGATCAAGGCGCCGAAAATTATCGCGGAGATGCCGAATATTTGCATTTTCATCAGGAATCCATTTCGCGCCCCGCTTTGCAATGTAATCGATCAGATCGACCGTCACTTCAAGTTCGCCCGCGGAAAGGGGCCTGTAGCGAAGGTCGAAATCCCAAAAAAGTCGCTCAATTAAACGGGAGCCACCGTTTTCTTTCGTATTAAGCGGTGCTCCGAGTTCGAGAAGGTAATCGATCACAGGCTTCGAGATATTTCGCCATACCTCTCCGAAAGCCTTTTGTATGCTAGCGGGATAATTCTGGGGCTTTAAGCGTTTGATGATATCGAGTCGCCCTTGGCCAAAAGCCTCAACTAGCGCCGTAGTTTGAAGGCGTTGGTCGTCGGGGGATTGAGGGTCCGGAACTACAGAATCCGGTTTGGCTCCGGCCCATAAGAGTAAGCTCACCGCACGAAGATTTCCTTCTTGGCAGTAGTAGCACAAGGCCATGTCTGCCTGCTCCTGCAATGCCGGGAACTGTTGTTTGTACTCTTTTAGGAGAAATAAAAGCGGGTTGATGAGATGGCGGAGCCCGTGAAAATACGCACGGTCTGCCGAAGGATCGATCCCATTTTCGATGAACAGCTTTACAACCTCCGGACCAGCACGAAATATGCTGTCGGTGTCCACCGTGTTTGCAGGGACCCGCGACTTAGAAGAAGCTTTGCAATTCCAGCATTTCTGGCGCGAACAGCGTCAAGTAGCGCATTCCCACTGGCCATTGGGTCGCATCCGCCGTCTAGAAGCAGCTCAGCCAAAGCGTAGAAACCTTTTTGGATTGCAACTTGAAGTGGCGATTGACGACGGTTTCGTCGTTGGGCCTGTGGTGCATCAATTGGATTACCCTTGGCAATCCACTCGCTCACCTCCTTGAGTTTTCCCTCGCGGCAAAGCTCGATTAATGGAAACAACTCTTCGGGAGAACGCGCAGCCTTGCTGATCCGAATAGATTTCTGAGGATCTGGCATGCACATGTTGTCGAGTTTCACCTCACGCGTGCGTGTAGTAAGTGGTTACCGTTGCGCCATCCGTCTCAAATTTAAGATGATAATCTCTATCGGTGCGTCGTATTGCAGCACTCGGCAACTGGTTTGTGAGTTCATTGATCACAGCCCCATGAGGGTGGTTATGGGGCCTCGGATGACAACTCAAGGCAAAATGGTCGGGAATGCTGCCCTGCACAAAATGGTTAATCCACGGTGTCGCTCCGCTCGCATCGAAAGTGCCATTTTCGGCACCGTGGTGAGGCACTTGGAAAACCTTGGTATTGGCAGGAATATGCCTCACGATGCGTGGCGCAAGATCGGCATTGATATCTCCAGTAATTACGAAAGTAATCTTTTTCAGTGTCAAAGCCAGCACAACAGAGTGGTTATTCTCGTTAGAATCGGAGAAGCCACATTCTGGCCAGAGCACTGAAAGGGAAACTGGCCCAAACGGAATATGTCTGAGGGACTTACCGTGATACACGGCTTCCGTAGCACCCAGACGTGCACCTCTGCGGCGGCAATAGCGCAGTATTTGTGCAAGAAACGGATCTCTGGGCGAGGAGCTGCTAGAATACAACAGATATTCGGCACCAAACTCGCGCAACAGCCTAGGCAAGCCGCTGGCATGATCAGCGTGTGCATGGGTGAGGAGGACGAAACGGAAAACGCGCGGTTCCGGTCGCCGATAAGAGACTCCTTTTCTTTCAAAGAAGCGTTTGAGAAATAGTAGGCTTGACGGCTGATTCAGAGTGTCATTGCTATCTACGAGTGCATAGTAGCAATTGCTCCTTGCGTCTTCGGCTTCGATGAGAATCGAATCACCCCAACCGACATCAAGAAACGTAATAGCAAGACGTTGTGGCATAAATCAATGCATTAAAGGTCGAAGAGGCGGTTGGGGCGACGGCGGTGGTGGTTCAAACCCACCTCCCAAATCTTCTCCCCCTTCGTCTCGTAATGGCGGATCGGCGTGATTTATCCAAGCATGATTGCCGTCAAATTGGACTTTTGCCCAATATTCAAAAGCACGGGTCTCATCTGGAGATTGTGTTATTTCGGAGCCCATCTCTTTCGTTTGTGTGAAATATGAGCGTAAATCCATGGTTCCTTGCCGGAAAGCCATGGCAAGAATGAATAATTTCGGCTTCACTCGCAGCACATCAGTTCTCCGGCTACTCGTGGGCAATAAGTCCGCTGGTATCCACAAATCAGCCGTCTCCACAAACCTGCCATCGCGTTCTTCTATCAACTCGAAAAAAGCGGCGATCTGCGTATGCGTAGAAAAGAGCGGTTCATTGAAACTTGGGGCGTGGATAATTCCGGCAAGCCCGAGCATATAAAAAGGAAAGCGATCCCTGTCCATGGACAGGGTCCACGGATCAAGCGTGTCCTCAATTTCAATTTGAAAATACACGCAACGCGCTAAAGGCACTCCACTTTTATCACCAATGGAGTCGAGCAATACGGGGATATCCAAGAAATCGCTACGTGCGCCATGCATATTAAGTGTGAATAAGTATTATTTCATATGAGTTCATGCCGTCTGTCAAGCCCTAATGTTTTTGATGGTCTAAAGCACAGACTGACTCAGCTCTATTGACAAACCAAAGCCGATGCGAGCATAAATATGCCCATGTCGGTTCCCACGGAGAGCTTTTTCCGGATTTTTAATTCGGATGTAAAGAGTATGCTCAGGCGGTTTTTCGAAAATCGCGGTGAGAAAATCACATCTGAGTTGGCTGCGGGTTTTGGAGACCGGGGTGTGCTGGAGAGGCTTGTCGGCCTTGGCCTGCTTGAATTTGATCCGTCGTTATCGGAATACCGCATGGATGATCGGCTGGAACGTTTCCTGGAGGAAATGCTCGGCGCATCCGAAGTTGCCCAAGCGGATTGGCTCATTTCTCTGATGGAGGAATTGCACCGGATCATCGACGGCATCCAAGGATTGACAGATTCCGGCAAAGCCGAAGGGTTGCTACGGCGGGTTGCCCGCCTAATGAGAACCTGCGAAGGTCGCGCCCAGCGACAACTGGAAGAGATCACCGCAGCGGCAGAGATCGACTATCGGGCGGGAGCAGATTACGAGGTCAAACTTTTGAAGCTGCAATGGCACCTGGAAAGGGCACGAAGTTACGGGGAAGCCATCGGGCAATTGGACGGCCTGCTGCGCAACCATGCGTTTTTTCAAATCCAGCATAGCCTAGAGATTGTATCGGTGCGCAATCGCCTGATTCGCCGCTGCGCGTACGTGGGGGACGCGCTGATTGGCATCTATCAACAAATCGAAGACTACCTGAACCGAGTGCAGCAGGATTACGCGAGAGCGCGGAAACTCATCCGCTTGCGTGGCTTGCTGGAACGCCACGAGCACCTTTTCACCACCAACCTGAGGGAGCTGGCCGAGAGTGCAATCGGCCCGTGGTTCCGTGATCTCCGCTTCAGAACACCCCTGAATCCAACCGCTGTGGATCGCTACCCCCAGATCGTAGCCCGGGTATTGCGGAGAGCAGGCATACACGACCGCCCAGAGAAAGTCCGCCGCGTGGAGATTGATAATGCCGAAATTGATGAAGCCTTACCGGTCATTGACTGGCGGCATATCTTCGAAGCGTTTTCACGGCAGAAAGACGATTTGTTTACTTTCCTTGGAAAAATCAAAGTCGAGGGACGTCCGCTTTCAGAAGAAGAGCTGGTGGATGGTTTCTGCGCCATGCTGGCCAATGAAGATTGGAGCGACGGATTGCAGACGCACCCCTTTAGAACCGCGCGAGCGGGCGACTGGGAATACGCTGTCGTGGAATCCAACCCAATCTTAACACGATGAACTTGAAAGCACCGGCGATTATCCGAAAAGTATTCAACCGCCTCTGCAAAGGGGATAACCTTCTACTTTCTAGCAATGGACCGGAGGAGGATGCCGATCTATTCCAGCAGTTGGAGGCCGACGATGGAAATGAATGCCGGGAATATTTTGCGGCGCTCGGGCTGCGCCTGGAAAAGGGCAACAATTACTATTTCTGCACTCCCGAAGACGAACCACAGATCAATATCGAACAAAAGCTCGAACGTCTTGTGAAGCTTTTGCGGCTGCTCGATTTTTTGTCCACGCATATCGAGAGTTTTGGCGAAGGGGTGACCTTTTCGGCCGTTAATCTGGCGGTCCGATGCGGCGATGATGCCAGGAGCGAGCGTTTTCTCCAAGAAGCGGCCCGAGGGGGGAACACGGTTATCGAACGCGTCGAAAGCTTGCTCCAGATACTTGTTCGGCAGGGCTACCTCTCGGAATACGACGCCAACCGTAAAGAATATCGGGTTTTGTCGGCCATTAACTATCTATTCGATTTTGCCGACCGGATCGACATCCAAGAACAAGAGGAAGATACGGGAGAACACTATGGCGAAGCTTGAAAACATCTACCTCATCAACGCCGCCGGATTCGATTACCTGGAGTTCCCCGTGAGCGGACACACGCAGGTGATTGGGGCGAACGGCCACGGGAAAAGCACGCTCCTGCGGACAATCCTTTTCTTCTATCTCGGAAGCAACGAGAAATCGCCTTATGCGCTGCATGAGACAAAGTCGGATTTCGTCAGCCATTATCTGGGCGATCCACCATCGTATCTGATCTATGAAGTCGGCCGTCCCAATGGGCAGCCGGGCTATCACATCGCGGTGACCCGGCCCGGAGGCAGAATCCAGTTTCACTTTATCGACGCGCCGTATCGGAAAAGCTATTACATCGACGGAAATCTCGTTCAGCCCATCGAGGCTGTTCACGAGCGGCTTCGTGAAGCGGGCTGCCCGGTGGAAACACTCCATTCATACGACGAATTTGTCCGCCGGATCTACGGTATTGCGCCTTCCACCTACGCGGTTTTCAAACCCGTTGCGAAGTCGGCTGGTTCCAATGAGGTACTCGGCCGCATTATCAGTGGAATATTCACCGTCAGCCAACTGGATGCGGATAAGCTCAAATCATCCCTGATTTGCGGCATCCACAAGGACACCCTTGCCGTCGAGCTCGATCTCATCAAACTTAAAAACCAGCTTCAAAACTTCCGCCGCGTTCACCGGGCCGTGAAGGTTTATTTTCGCCATGAGCAACAAGCTCTGGAACTGGCGGATCTGCTCGACCAATACGACGGCCTCTATGCCCAAAGGCGGCATGCATTTGAAGAATTGGCGCGGATGATCAAATTGCTGCCCGGCGAGCGGCAGAGAATCTCCGCCGAAACCACACGGCTCGAAGAGGAGAGAAAGAAAGCTTTTGCGGAATTCGATATCGAAGAAGATCGGCTCCAGGGCGTTATTTCCAGCCTCGAAAAACAGATAGCTGTTTTGGATGAAGACATCACCCGGGGGGAAACAGCCGAACAGGAATATTCCGAACGCGACATCGATCGAAAAGCAGCGGAACTGGATCAACTCCAAGAACTCAAAATGCAGCTCCAATGCGCCCAGAGGGAGCTTGACGCGCTAACTACCGTCGTCGGCGATCAAAAGAGTAAAACGGATCTACTGATTGAAACGGCCCGGCGGGAATGGAGCGAACTGAATGCCGGTTTTTTGCTGAAAAAGAACCAAATGGAGGCGGAACTCGCCGCCAAGTTCGGCACCTTGAGCCAAGAGAAAGATTCCGCGTGGAAGCAGATCGAGGCGACCCGGAAGGACGATCTAGCCGCTTTGGGCAGCCGCCAGGAAAAGCTGAAGCGTGACCGTTCTGATTGGGAACGGGAATGGAAGAGCTATTCGGATGAACCGTTGCCCCGGCAGTTAAAGGAGCTGGAACAAAAGTTCTCCGCGGAAACCGAATCCATCCAGCGCGAAGGCCAAGCCCAGGAGCGCTTACGTAGCGAAATCGCGCTGGAACAACAGCGGGCGGAAAGCGTGCGGGAGAAGCTGGCGCGCGAGTCCAAAGTGGAAAACGATAAGCTGCAAACCGAGATCCAGCGCCTTGATGTCATCACTGCTCAACTGACTGCCGAATTGGAAGCTTTTGACACCTCACTCGCCCGGTTTTATCAAACCAAAGCCCCCGAAAGTTGGCCCGACGCTGCAAAAACGCTGAACCGCCAGGTCTTGTTCCTCAACGCCGCGGAACTGGGTGTTAGACGATCCCAAACCGAAGGCGGTTCCGCATGGGGTGTGGAGTTCGATACCGCTGGTTTGCCCGACCCCGCTGATGCTTATAATCGCGAAGAACTGGCGGCCAAACTCCAGACAAACAGGGCAGCACTTAAAGAGGCGAAGAACGACTTCCTTGCGGCTCAGGAACGCCATCTTACCGAAGCTGCCGATTTGGATAGAAAGAGCGCCGACATTTTGAACGGACTGCGGTCAAGCCTGCAAACAAGCTCTGAAACCCGGAAGCGTGCGCTGGATGCACACGAGCGAACCGAGTCAAGCCTGACGGACTTGAGAAACCAGATCGAAAAGAAAAAACAGGAAACTCGGGGCAAACTGCAAGCGAAACAAGAGGAACTGAATCGCGAGGATGCGGAATTGGGGAAAATGCGGGAGCAGATCGAAGAGTTATTCCGGACACAGCTTGCAACCCACGAAACAGATTTCTCTACACGAGCGGGACTCCTGGTCTCCGAGTCGGAAAAGCGGCGGCAAGAATCTGAGCAGCGGATGAATGAGGCCCAGCGATCCCACGAAGAAACTCTGAAACGCATTGATCGAGATTTTCAAAAGGCACTGGTCGAGCACGGCGTGAACCAAGCCTTGGTAGATGAAGCCCAGCGTCGCTGTAAGGAAACTGATGCGAGCATCACGCTTATTTCGGGATACCAAGAGGAAGTCAGCGAATTCCGTATTAAAAAGCGCGACCTCATTGAGCCGCTCGCGGGATGGAAAGCCAAACGGCAGGCATTTGATGCAGAATGCGAATCTAAAAAGCAGGCCCTCGCCGACTCAAAGCAGAGAAGGGCCAGCGCGCAGGAAAAATTCAACAAGCAGAACCATGAGCTTGGTGAAGCCGACCGTGCACTTCGTGAGGACGAGTTGGTAGCCAATAACTTTTCAAAGGATTTCCGGTTTGTGCAAGAGACAGGCCTTTTGTACCGGGAAGATCTGCTCCCAGCGGCATTTTTCCAGCCCGGCGCGGTTCGCCAATGGTTCGATGCAGCTGTGGACACTCACCAAAAATGTGATGCTCTTGGGAAAAAGGGTAATGGTGAGGCTCGGGCTTTTCTCAACCGCTTCGATGCGGAGACGCTCGACCGCAAAGTTCTGGGCTTTTCTCCCATTCACGAGCATTTCGATTGGCGCATATTCGTTGGGAGCGAGTTGAAACCGTTCGTGAATAATCGGGGTATTCGGGGCATGGCGCTGGTTCAAACGCAAGAATTCGAGCAACTTGTGCGTAATATCTGTGCTAAAAACGCCGATTTCCAAGATGGCCTCCGCCGGGTCAATCAAACGGCGGATCTGGTGCAGCGGCACATCCAAGATCACAATTTCGTGGATGTCCTCGACTCTGTGGAACTGAAAGTCTCGCGGGTCGACAACAGCCTGACCAGAACGCTTGCCGGAATGGAGGAGTTCGAGGGCTTGTCATTCCAGCCCGGCCACGATCTGTTCGCCAAGCAGGCCGATCGCAGCCAAGCAGACCGTGCCATCGAAAGTTTTGAAAAGCTTCTCAAGGAAATCGATGCTTATAAAAGCGAACGGTTGTGTCTTACGGATTACTTCGAGTTCCTCATACGGATCAGCGAAAATGATCACGACATGGGATGGCGCAAATCACTCGATCATATTGGGTCCACCGGAACCGACTACCTGGTGAAAATGCTCATCTACCTTTCGTTGGTCGAAATCTACCGGGAGAAGGCAATTCGTCCCGAGGAAGGAGGCACTGTTCACTGCGTGCTTGATGAAACTGGCGTCCTGGCTCCCAAATACGTGCGGAGCGTTCTGGAATATGCAGCCAGCCGAGGCATCATCCTCATAACAGCCGGTCATTCGCAGCAGACGACAGGGTTTCAAAATTGGGTTTTGGTCCGCAAACGTGGAAATCGTTTCGCGGGACAGCCGGTGCTTCGGAGGATTCTAACATGCGATTAAGCCCTTCTCAGGCAGGCCTACTTGCGCAGTTGGCACGCGGCAAGTCGTTGGCAAAAAGCCGGATTCCCAAAGCAATCCTGGAACGCTTGCAGGATGGCGGCGTCGTTCGTCTGGAAAGGTCAGGTTCCAGTTACATCGTGCGCGGCATCCAGGGGAAGCTCCCCGCCTTTGTTGAGCACGAATGGGGAATTCGGGATTTAAATCGCTATGCCGAATCAGGGCCGGAAAACCGTAGCCGTGCCTCGCTCGCGGAGATTGCCGGAGATTCCAAGGCATTGCCAAACCACCCTATGGAGGGGCTCTATCTCCGCTACTTTAGAGAATTTCCTTTCAAGGGACAAATACTGTCTCCCACCCCGCTTGGTTGCGCCACGTTTGTTTCCATTCATGAATTGTCCCATTTGGAAGTCAAAAACCGCCTTCTCATTGGTATTGAAAATCCGGCCTGTTTGCTGAATTTCGAAAAAGCGGTTCATTATTTCCCGGAGCTTCATCTCGATTCCGCTGTGCTTATTCTACGCTGGTGCTGGGGCTCTCGCTGGAAGCAATGGCTCCAGCATTGGAACGGTGACTTCGCGTATTTTCCCGATTACGATCCCGCCGGTCTCAAGATATTTGCCACAGAAATTCTCACCGAAGCGTCCAATGCCAGATTGTTAATACCGCCTCAACTTGGTTCGCATATTGAGGAGCGCGGCAGCCGGAAGCTTTTCCTGCACCAAGAATTAATGCTCTCATCGCTGCCCCGCCATTCCGATATTGATCTGGTGAAACAATACATCATGGCTTCTCGAAAGGCGCTGGAGCAGGAAGCTTTGCTTTATTGATGTCGGCCGAAGACGCAATCCTCTTCTAATTGCAGGGAGGGTTTTTGCATGCCGGACAGAATTCGCGTTCCTCGATTGGCAAGCATGGGTCTTAGTGCGTGTTCCGACGAGACTTTGGCTTGGCAATCATCCTCTCCCGGTGTGTAATAACGGGGTTTTCCGGTTGCAGGGACAGCCATTTTCCCTGCGGCCCAACCAACCCAACGGCCTTTCCAGTTTCCAAAGCATGTCTGCCCCATCCGACAAATCCCTCGAATCCTGGCTTTGGGACGCCGCTTGTTCCATCCGGGGCGCGAAGGATGCGCCGAAATTCAAGGATTTCATTCTTCCTCTGGTTTTTACCAAACGCCTTTGCGATGTCTTCGACGACGAAATCAACCGCATCGCCGATAAGGTCGGCTCCCGCGCCAAGACATTCAAGCTGGTCAAAGCCGACAAAAAGCTCGTCCGCTTTTTTCTCCCTTTGCAGCCAAGGAATCCCGAGGATTCCGTTTGGTCGGTCATCCGCACGGGCAACGACACTACCCGGCCCGCCGCCGACAAATACCAAGAGAAGCTCGGGCAGGAACTGACCACCTACCTGCGGGAAATCGCCGACGCCAATCCACTGCTCAAGGGGATTATCGACCGCATCGATTTCAATGCAACCAGCCGCAAGGGCCGTACTCAGGAACCCCACTCCTGGGCAGTCAACGCCCTCCACAAGGTACTCTCAAATCCACTCTACCACGGTGCTATTCGGCACAAGGGCAGCGAATATCCCGGCGAGCACGAGGCGATTATTGGCTCCAACCTCTGGAATGCAGTGCAAACCAAACTGCGGGAGCACCAGCCGGAATTCCGCAAAACATCCGGCCACTTCAATGAAATTGCGACGGCCAAGACCCGCCTCATCCATCCACTGAAAGGATTTGTTTTTGGCATCGACGGGCAGGCTCTCACTCCGACCTACACCAACAAGAGCCAAAAATCCGCTAACGGCACCAAAACCCGCAAACGCTACCGCTACTACGTTTCACAGCAGGCGATTCGTCAAGGTTACGGTTCCTCGCCGCTCAAAACACTCAGCGCCTCTCTGCTGGAAGATGCCGCTCGCCGGATATTGATCCATGCCTTGCCAGGTCTTTCTGAATATATCTCTCTAGGAGAACTCTCCTCCTCCGAAATCCAACACCGGTTAAGCATGCATGCCGCCTACCTCGCCCAGCTCGATACGGGCGTGATTCAACGTGGGTGAATAAAAGCGGCTCCGCGCCGGAGGCGCTCGCCTCCGGGGAGCGCACGCGTCTCGCGTGTTGGCAGGGGCGTCCCGCCCATGCGAACTTCCAATCCTCAGCAGCGAAAGAGCGTTAATCAGGCTCAACGCGTCCGCCGCACACCCCGCGAAAAGTTCGTTTCGGCGGGACGCCGAAACCAGCAGCCGGGACGGCTGCGCTCCCCGGACAAATCGCTCTGCACCTCACCCACTTTGAATCACGCCCCAATTGCACCCCCCTCCTGTTCGCCTCTTGACGCTCCCCCCGCGCACCCTCATACTATAGGGCTCGCTCATGGCCATTCAAAATATCCGCAATTTCTGTATCATCGCCCACATCGACCATGGGAAAACCACCCTTTCCGACCGGTTGCTGGAGATGACCAACACGATTTCCATGCGCGAATCCACTGCCCAGCAGTTGGATTCCATGGACTTGGAACGCGAACGCGGGATCACCATCAAATCCCACCCGGTCGCGATGAAATACACCGCAAAAGATGGGCAGGAATACATGCTCAACCTGATGGACACCCCGGGGCATGTCGATTTTGCTTACGAGGTGAGCCGTTCGCTGGCCGCCTGCGAAGGGGCGCTCTTGATCATCGACGCCGCTCAGGGCGTCGAAGCCCAGACCGTCGCCAATGTCCATCTCGCCCACAAGCAGGGGCTCACGATCATTCCCGTTATCAATAAAATCGATCTGCCAACCGCCGATATCGAATCGTGCAAACGGCAGCTCGAAGACATCCTCGCCATCCCCGGCGACGAAGCCATCGCTTGCAGCGCCAAGGCGGGCATCGGCATCCAGGAAATTCTGGAAGCCGTCGTCGAACGCGTCCCTCCGCCCCGCATCATGGATGACAACCGGGTGCGCGGATTGGTCTTCGACTCCGTTTTCGACACCTATCGCGGCGTCATCGGCCACATCCGCATGGCCTCGGGCTCGATCCAGCCCGGCCTCGGCGTGAAGCTGATGAGCAGCAACAGAAATTACGAGATCAAGGATGTCGGCGTCTTCACCCCCAAGATGGAAGGCCGTCCCCAACTGAATGCGGGCGATGTCGGTTACTTTATCGCCAACATCAAGACCACCGGCGAAATCAAGATCGGCGACACGCTCACCGAGCAGCATCATCCGGCCGACGAACCGCTCCCGGGCTTCCAGGAAATCCACCCCATGGTGTTTAGCGGCATTTACCCGATCAACACCGCCGATTTCGAGCACCTCAAGGCGGCAATGGGCAAATTGCAAATCAACGACGCGGCCTTTGTTTACCAGGCGGAAAGCTCCGTCGCCCTCGGGTTCGGTTTCCGCTGCGGGTTCCTCGGCCTGCTTCACATGGAAATCATCCAGGAGCGCCTGCGCCGGGAATACAACATGGATATCATCTCGACCTACCCGAGCGTTATCTACGAGGTGCTGAAAACCAATGGCGAACTCCTCCTGGTGGATAACCCGGCGTTCCTTCCGGATTTCAGCGTCATCGAGGAAATCCGCGAGCCGGTCGTGAAGGCATTCATCATGGTGCCGAATGAAAATATCGGCGACATCATGGGCCTCGTCCTGGATAAACGCGGGATCGTCGATCACACGGAGTCGCTCGACACCCGGCGCGTCATGATTTCCTGTGAACTGCCGCTCAACGAAATTCTCGTCGA